>NZ_AQXL01000113.1 GCF_000376225.1 Effusibacillus pohliae DSM 22757 | reverse complement strand
GCGTTCATGGGTTCGCTCGTAGGGTTCCGCTTGGATCTGCTCCGATGCTTGCTTCTGTAAGAGTTGGTTCAAAAACGACTGCATGAGAGATGGAGCCAGTTTGCCATGTGTTGTAAGCAGTTGGTGTAATTCTTCTGCGGAAAGGGTAAGATGGAAGTGAGTCATTTCGATTCCTCCTTGGGATATTGTTGTAGACAAACTCCATGATTCCCAAAAAGAGGATTGAAATGACTCTTCCTATTTCAGATCCTTTTTACACATAATACCGGACACAACTAAGGAATCGGAAAACTGATGCTCCGCTCGCTGATTGGGCTGGCCAGCCGCTTGGAGGGCCTGGAGCAAATCGTGTTGTCGGTGACCGCCCATAACGAAACTGCCAAGAAACTGTACGACAGCCTGGGATTTCAAGTGTTCGGACGGGAACCGCGTGCCTTGCGGGCGAACGGGGAGTATTTCGACGAGGAGCACCGCGTGCTGTTGTTGAATATTGTCAAACTGGACGGCGAATGGTAACCTGTTGATAGAATATTTTGATATCTTGTAGGGAGGCGGAACCGTGCAAGAAAAACTGTCTTTCCTGGAGCGCTACAAACAGGATCATCAGCATCCGGTGAACAAGCTGACACACGCAATCGGCATCCCGCTGATCGTCGTCTCGCTGCCGCTGTTTTTCTGGAACTGGCAGTGGGCGCTCGCACTGTTTGTCATCGGCTGGATCTTCCAGTTTGTCGGCCATTACTTTGAAGGCAATCCGCCGTCATTCCTGAAAAATCCCATTTTTCTGCTGGTCGGCCCGTGGTGGATCGTCAAACGGTTCTGGGGATTTGTGACCGGGAAACCTTTAAAGTGACACAGCTGTTGTCGATTGCAGGAGGCATGCTCAAATGGGCATGCCACTTTGTTTTTCAGGAAATACTACCCATCAGCCAGCTGCCGGCTGTGTTATGGGGCGGTATCCCACACCGAAAGGGGGCGATTGGGCCGCGTGGTGACAGCCGGGAAGGAGGATGCAGATGCGCAAAGCGGAAAAATTGGCCGGGCTGCCTCCCTACATTTTTGCCCAACTGGATGAGAAAGTGTATCAAATGCGGGAAGCCGGCAAAACGGACATCGTCGATTTCGGCAAGGCGGATCCCGATCATCCGACACCGGCGGAAGTGGTGAAACGGCTGCAGGAAACGGCCGCCGATCCGGAAAACCACCATTATCCGGCGTTTCGTGGGTCGCTGTTTTTTCGGGAGAAAATCGCCGCCTGGTACAAGGAACGGTTCGGCGTCGAGGTCGATCCGGAAAAAGAGGTGCTCGCCCTGATCGGTTCGAAAGAAGGGCTGTTTCACATTTCGCTGGCCTACATTTCGCAGGGGGATGTCGGGCTGGTGCCCGATCCGGCGTTTCCGGCCTACAACGACGGGGTGTTTTTTGCCGGCGGCCAGGTGTACCGCATGCCGCTGACGAAAGAAAATCGGTTTCTGCCGGATCTCGGCGCGATTCCGGCGGAGATCCGGAAACGGGCGAAATTGCTGTTTCTCAATTACCCGAACAACCCGACCGGCGCGTTGGCATCCGCCGATTTTATCGAACATACGATCCGGTTTGCGCGGGAGAATCAGGTGATCGTCTGCTACGACAACGCCTATTGCGAGATTACATACGAGGGGGTACGTGCCCGCAGTTTCCTGGAATATGAGGGTGCGAAACAGGTCGGCGTGGAATTTTTCACGTTTTCGAAAGCGTTCAATATGGCGGGCTGGCGGCTGGGGGCTGCCGTCGGGAACGCGGAAGCGATCCAGTCGCTTTTGGTGGTACAAAGTCACATCAACTCGGGCGTGTTCGCGCCGATTCAGTTTGCTGGCGCAACGGCGCTCACCGACGTGTGGCACAGCCGGTTCGGCGACGAGATGCGGCGGGAGTACCAGCGGCGGCGGGATTACGCGATCGGCAAGTTCCAACAGATCAACTGGGATGTTCACAAACCGCAAGGCGCCGTCTATCTTTGGGTGCCGGTTCCCGGCGGAATGACGTCGCTTGAGTTTGCCAACCGGCTGCTGGACGAGTATTCGGTGGTGGTGGCACCCGGTACCGCGTTTGGCGAGACGGGTGAGGGGTACGTGCGGGTGTCGTTGACCACCGCCTACGAAAATGTGGTCAAGGGAATCGATCGGTTGTGCGAGGCGATCTGGAAGTGGGCCTGAGCGGGCCAGTCGGGCGGCGGTCTGGTTGGGCGGCGGCCCGGTCGATTTTGCGGCATGGGAGGTGAACGGTTGATGCATTCGTTTTGGGGGTTCATCGATACGATCCGGATGGAGATTTGGCTGGCGCTGATTTTTGTATTTCATCTGCTGCTGTATCTGGCGTTGCGCACGCCGCGCGGGGTTCTCGTCGCCTTGCTGGCGACCGCGGTTTACGGCGTGTTGATCGCCATACTGAAAGCGATCGCGAAACGGAAACGGCAGGAGATGTGACTGCCACCCGAATTGCCGGGTGGTTCTTTTTTGTTTTGTGGTACAATCATTCTCGTAGCAAAAATAAGTTGAGTGGAGAACGGAGGAATGATGGTTGAAACGGTGGATTTTGCTGATCGGCGACCTGCTGATGCTGATTCTGTTTGCGTTTATCGGGCAATCGGAACACAAGACGTTCACCACGCTGGGCGGAACGCTGAAAACGGCCGCTCCGTTTATGATCGCGTGGGGTGTGGTTGCTCTCATTTTTGGTCTGTACAACATGCGTCATTACGAAACGTTTGCGGCGATGTTCAAACGGACATTGCCCGTTTGGGCAATCGCCATCCCGGCCGGTTTGGCGCTGCGGGCACTCTTTTTGGGAAAGGGGATTAAGGTGCCGTTTCTTGTAGTGGCAATGATCTCGACGTTTGTGCTGCTGTTTGTCTGGCGGTTCCTGTTCACCTGGCTGGCAAGGTGGCTGAACACGTAATTTGTAGGAGAAAAGGCTTGCCTGTGTGGGTACCCAAAATTCGTAGTGTTGTACTCCATGTTGCCGAGCGCATGGATCGACCAGTCTCGAATGCGCCGCCTGATGGCGTGTTCGAGACCCGCTTGCCTGCCTCAGCGGAGGACTGCAAGAGTACGGTAAAGCGTATTATTATGTAAGTGGGTGCGATCTGCCATGTTAAAAGGTGGATTGCCTACCGTCCGGTCGGAAGATGGTGCCGGAAGTAGGACGAAGGATCGTAGACTGTAAACCAATAGGCGCAAGAGGAGAGGGGAGAGCGAAATGTACGAGACCGTTTTGTTTGAGAAAGCGAATCAATTGGCGACTGTCACACTCAACCGGCCAGAAGTGTTCAATGCGTTCAATCTGCAGATGCATGAAGAACTGTTTGACGCGCTCAACCGCGCGGCGGAGGACGCGGACGTACGTTGTATCCTGCTTCGCGGCAACGGGCCAGGATTCAGTTCGGGAGCGGATCTGAAAAGCGTCAGCGCGGAAGATGTGGCTTCGCTCGACCACGGGGCTTATCTGCAGCGGACGTACAACCGGTTGCTGCTTCGGATGGCGGAGCTCGAAAAGCCGATTGTCGGCGCTTTGCACGGCCCCGTGTTCGGTGCGGGACTCGGAGTGGCGCTGGCTTGCGATTTGCGGATCACAGCGGCAAGCACCACGTTTTCCATGGCGTTTGTAAAAATCGGTCTGATGCCGGACGCGGGCAGCCATTTCTTCCTGCCGCGGATCGTCGGGCTCAGCCGCGCCATGGAATTGGCGATGTTCGGCGATTCGATCGGCGCCGAGGAGGCGCTGCGGATCGGGCTGGTTAACCGGGTGGTGGCGGACAGCGAGTTTGCCGGGGAAACGCAACGGTATGCGGAGCGGCTGGCCCAATCTCCGACGACGGCACTCGGGCTGATCAAACGGACGATGTACAAGAGCTTCGAAAACGATCTGGCGACGATGCTGGAAGCGGAGGCGGCCGGGCAGACGATCTGCGGCAAGACGGCCGATCACCGGGAAGGCGTCACCGCGTTTTTCGAGAAGCGGAAACCGAATTTTGTCGGAAAATAGGAACATGGTCACTGGCATGCCGGGCGGCATGCCTCTTTTTGATGGCAATACCGGCCAGCAGGAGGGGGAATCGCACGCGCGATGGCGATGGAACCGGCCGTGTTGCTGTTTGACGAGCTGACCTCCGCCCTCGACCCGGAGTTGGTGGGCGAAGTCCTGAAAGTGATGAAAGAGCTGGCGCAGGAAGGGATGACGATGGTGGTCGTCGCCCACGAGATGAACTTCGCCCGTGAAGCGGCCGACAAGGTCGTGTTTATCGACCGGGGCGTGAATATGGACATACGAATTCACTTTCTACATACTATAACTTTTATTCCATCGTTCTTCCTCACAGAAAACGCCTTAGAGGAATCGCTGTGAATAAGTTTTTCTATAATTCATTGGGATTATATTAATAGTTTTTGTGTATTATATAGTTGAAAAACATAAAACATTCTGTATAATTGTTTTTGTAGATAGGATATCATAAGTAATGTGGATACGGGGTTATTGAAATTGAAAAAATGGTTCTTTCTCAAGCTATGAGAGCCGGTGATCACCCTTGACACAACCACCGGTTTCAGTGCAAACTAATAAAAAATCGAAAAACGATTTGTCATAACTTCTATCCAGAGTGGTGGAGGGATCTGGCCCGATGAAACCACAGCAACCGGTGTGCGCACACGGTGCTAATTCCAGCAGAACGCGTTCTGGAAGATAGGAGGAGCCAACTGTGAACGTTCAGCCCTCTCGGATCCGGAGAGGGCTTTTGATCATGGACGATCAACTCGGCGTTGCCTGCACGGATGCAGGCGCTTTTAGCCGAGTTTCCTTTTCAGGTGAGAACGATTGGGATTTGACGGGGAGAGGGGAACCGAACATGAGCAGCGAGACGGGAAAGGTGTCGCAACATCCGATATTGGAACAAATGAAGAAAAAAATCCTGATTCTCGACGGCGCGATGGGCACGATGATTCAGCAGGCCGGTCTGACGGCGGCCGATTTTGGCGGGGAAGCGTACGAGGGGTGCAACGAGTACCTGAACATCATGCGGCCGGATGTGATCCGCCGCATTCACGAGCAGTATCTGGATGCCGGGGCGGATATTATCGAGACCAACACGTTCGGTGCCACCCGGCTGGTGCTCGCCGAATACAACCTGGAGGAGCGGGCGGACGAGATCAACCGGGCGGCGGCAAGGCTGGCGGTGGAGGCGGCAAAAAAATACTCGACGCCGGAATGGCCCCGTTTCGTAGCTGGAGCGATGGGACCGACCACCAAGACGTTATCGGTGACGGGCGGCACGACGTTTGAAAAATTGGTGGAAAATTATTACCAACAGGCGAAAGCGCTGATTCAGGGCGGCGTCGATGTGCTGCTTTTGGAAACGGCACAGGACACGCTGAATGTGAAAGCTGGCGGCATCGGGATTCAAAAAGCGTTTGCGGAGCTGGGCGTCCGCTTGCCCCTGATGCTGTCCGGCACGATCGAACCGATGGGCACCACGTTGGCAGGCCAGAATATCGAATCGTTCTACATCTCGCTCGAACACCTGAAGCCGATTACCGTCGGGCTGAACTGCGCAACTGGGCCGGAATTCATGCGCGACCATTTGCGGACCCTGTCCGAACTGGCGCAGTGCGGGGTCAGTTGCTATCCGAATGCCGGGCTGCCGGATGAGAACGGCCATTACCACGAATCGCCGCAAGCGCTGGCGAAAAAAATGGCCGGTTTCGCTGAGCTCGGTTGGCTGAACATTGCGGGGGGCTGCTGCGGGACGACACCGGAGCATATCCGGGCGTTGGCGGAAGCGTTGAAGGACTACAAGCCGCGGCAACCGGCGTGCGGCCACCTGCCGGCTGTCTCTGGAATCGAAACCGTCTATCTGGAGGCGGACAACCGCCCGCTGTTGGTGGGGGAACGGACCAATGTCATCGGATCCAAGAAGTTCCGGACGTTGATCGCCAGCGGATTGTATGAGGACGCGGCGGAAATCGCCCGGGCCCAGGTAAAAAAAGGCGCGCATATCATCGACATCTGCCTGGCCGACCCGGACCGGGACGAGTACGGCGATATGGAAAAATTCCTGCCGTTTGTCGTCAAAAAAATAAAAGTGCCGTTGATGATCGATTCGACCGATGCGCGGGTGATCGAACTGGGATTGAAACATTCGCAAGGGAAGGCGATCATCAACTCGATCAACCTGGAGGACGGGGAAAAGCGGTTCGCGGAGGTGGCGCCGCTGATCAACCGGTACGGGGCGGCGGTGGTGGTCGGAACGATCGATGAGCAGGGGATGGCGGTGACGCGCGAGCGAAAGCTGGAAATCGCCAAACGATCCTACGATCTGTTGGTCCACAAATATGGCGTCCATCCGCAAGACATTATTTTTGATCCGCTTGTGTTTCCGGTCGGCACGGGCGATGAACAGTATATCGGAGCGGCCCCGGAAACGGTGGAGGGCATCCGCCTAATCAAGCGGGAACTGCCGGAGTGTGCGACGATCCTTGGGATCTCCAACGTATCGTTCGGGTTGCCGCCAGCCGGTCGCGAAGTGCTGAACGCGGTGTTTCTCTATCACTGTACGAAAGCGGGTCTCGACTATGCAATTGTGAACACGGAAAAGCTGGAGCGCTATGCGTCGATTCCGGAAGAGGAGCGGCGGCTGGCGGAAGAGCTGCTGTTCCATACGAATGACGAGACTCTTGCCCGATTCACCGCTTTTTACCGGGAGAAAAAGACGGCCCAGGTGAAGGAAGTGTCCAGCCTCAGCCTGGAAGAACGGTTGGCGAACTATGTGGTGGAAGGCAGCAAGGACGGCCTGATTGACGATCTGAACGAGGCGCTGACCCGGTATGCGCCGCTTGAGATCATCAACGGCCCGCTGATGAAAGGGATGGAGGAAGTTGGCAGGCTGTTCAACGACAACCAGTTGATCGTCGCGGAAGTGCTGCAGAGTGCGGAAGTGATGAAAGCGGCGGTCGCCTATCTGGAACCGTTCATGGAGCGGGCGGAGGCGGCCGTCAAAGGGAAGATTTTGCTCGCGACCGTCAAGGGAGACGTGCATGACATCGGCAAAAATCTGGTCGAGATCATCCTGTCGAACAACGGCTATCAGGTGATCAACCTGGGGATTAAGGTACCGCCTGAACAGTTGATCGAGGCCTATCGCAAGGAGAAGCCGGATGCGATCGGCCTGTCCGGGCTGTTGGTCAAATCGGCGCAGCAGATGGTAACGACCGCCCAGGACCTGCGGGCAGCGGGCATTGATGTGCCGATTCTGGTCGGCGGCGCCGCTCTCACCCGTAAGTTCACGCACACGCGGATCGCGCCGGAGTACAACGGGCTGGTTCTGTACGCGAAAGATGCGATGGACGGGCTGGAACTGGCCAACCGGTTAAGCGATGAAGAGCAGCGGAAAGCGTTGATTCAGGAGTTGCGGGACATCCAACAATCGTATGTGATGGAAGCGGGCAAAGGCGGGACGGACGGCCGGGCGGAAGCAGCGCCGGCGGCCGGGCGGTCGAATGTCAACCGGGACGCACCGGTGTTTGTCCCGCCCGATTTTGAACGGCATGTGCTGCGCGATTACCCGATCTCGTTCCTGCAGCCGTATTTGAACCTGCGGATGCTGTTGGGAAAGCACCTGGGCGTGAAAGGAAACGTCGAGCAGTTGCTAGCGGAAGGGGATCCGAAAGCGGCCGAATTGATGGGCGTGATCGACCGGCTGATGCGGGAAGCGAAGGAGCAGGGAATCATCCGGGCACACGGAATGTACCGGTTTTTTCCGGCGCAATCGGCGGGCAACGACATCCTGATCTATGATCCGCAGGATCATTCGAAGGTGATCGAGAGGTTCTCGTTCCCGCGGCAGAAGCAGGCTCCGTACCTTTGCCTGGCCGATTTTCTGAAACCGGTGGACAGCGGGGTGATGGATTATGTCGGCTTCCTGGTCGTGACGGCAGGCAAAGGCGTCCGAGAACTGGCAAATGAATGGAAAGACAGGGGCGATTACCTGCGGTCGCATGCGATTCAGGCTTTGGCGTTGGAGTTGGCGGAAGCGTTCGCCGAGCGGATTCACCAGATCATGCGCGATGTGTGGGGATTCCCCGATCCGCCGGAGATGACGATGCAGGAGCGGTTTGGCGCCCGCTATCAGGGGATTCGCGTGTCGTTCGGCTACCCGGCTTGTCCGAACCTGGACGATCAGGTGCAATTGTTCCGCTTGATGCAACCGGAAGATATCGGTGTGCATCTGACGGAAGGCTGCATGATGGACCCGGAAGCGTCCGTTTCAGCGATGGTGTTCGCCCACCCGGAAGCGAGATACTTTAATGTTGAGTAAAACATGGGAAGCAAAGCCGCACAGCAGACAGAGTGCCATGATGCACTCTGTCTTTTTTAGTGGCAGACTTGTCGGCAGATACTAGGAAAGTCAAACGGGGTTGACGAATTTTATCGAATTTTATATTTCCTTCCATTTGACAATCGAGTATAATTAACACTAGGGGAAACCGATCATTGCGCAATCATTTTGCAATCGATGAAGTTGGCAGTGGGGGAGGATAGGCTTTCGGTGGCTCAATTTCGTTACAGAGCTGTCAACCGTGCCGGAAAGAACTTGCGCGGATACATAGAAGCCGCCGATCAGGTAGCTGCTGCCGCCGAATTACGCAAGCAGGGACTGTTTCCGACGCAACTTTCGCCGAGGGCCGAGGCTGGCCTCAAGCGGCAGATCAACGTTCGGTTGCTTGCGGGCGGGCGCGTGAAGCTGCAGGAATTTGCGCCTTTCTGCCGCCAGTTTGCCACTCTGATCCGCGCCGGTGTTTCCGTTACCCAATCGCTTCAGGTGTTGGCCGAACAGACGGAAAACCGGCTTTTGAAGAAAGCGCTGCATGCAGTCGAGCAGGACGTCCGGCAAGGAATGTCGCTGCAGGAGTCGTTCGCCAAACACGAAAACGTGTTTCCCGAGATGTTTGTCCACATGGTCGGGGCCGGGGAATACGCCGGGCAACTGGAAACCATGTTGGACCGGATGGCGAACTTTTTCGAACGACAGCGCGTCACCTCACAAAAACTCGTTTCAGCTTTGATTTATCCAAGCATCGTGTTCTTGATCGCCATTGCGGTCAGCATTTTCCTGCTCATTTCAGTCGTGCCCACGTTTGCTGCGACGTTTGCGCAACAGGGCGTGGAACTTCCGTTACCCACAAGGATCACGCTGGGTATCAGCCATTTTCTTGTCCATCAATGGTATTGGGCACTCGCCGGTGTGATCGTGATCGCGCTTGCCGTCATCGGAGCGGTCAGCACGCAAACGGGACGCCTGTTTTGGGATACCCTCAAGTTTCGCGTGCCTGTGTTTGGAAAACTGTATCAAAAGGGTGTGATCGCCCGCTTCGCCCGCACCTTCGCCACGCTGGAAGCGAGCGCCGTGCCGATTTTGGACCAGCTTGAGCTAATCCGCAAAATCATCGGTAACCGGCTGTTCGACAAGGCGGTGACGGAAGCGCAGCAAAACCTGCGGAAAGGCGAACGGCTGTCCGTTACGCTGGCAAAATACCCGCTGCTGTTTCCGGCAATGGTGACTCATATGGTGGCGGTCGGCGAGGAGACGGGGGAACTTGACGGTTTGATGGAAAATCTGGCCGGATTTTACGAATTGGAAGTGGTTGAGTTCTCTTCCCGTTTGAACGCTTTGCTGGAACCGTTGATGATTCTGTTTCTGGCAGTGGTGGTTGGCCTGATCATTTTGTCGATTTATTTGCCGATGTTTACCATGATCAACTTTGCGCAGTAGCTGCCCATGGTGCGATCCCGGTGGGCAGTGGAATAAAAAACATATGGGGAAAAGGGAGAGGAAGCAAGATGTGGAAAACAAAGGTGCAGACGGCACAAAACGTGACAGCGGAACTGCCCTTCGAACAAAAGCGCCGCAAACGCCAGGCAGGTCTTACGCTGGTGGAGATGATGGCGGTTGTCGTGATCCTGTCGATCGTTGGTGGGGTAGGATTCATTGCTGTGACCAAACAAATTGAAGACGCGCGGGTCAAGACAGATATGGCGAACATAAGAACGATTCTCAATGCCTCTCAAAGGTATATCATGGATCACCCCAGTCAAGCTGGTTCCCTGAATTATACCAATGGCGACACTGTACAAAATGTTCTCGTGAATCAAGGTTATTTGGCCGAAGAGCCAAAAGATCCATGGGATGCGGCTGTTTACACCATTACCGTAACATTGCCCAATCAATCCGCATCAGGAACGATCAAAGTTACAAGCCCACATACTTTGAGCAGTACTGGAGTCCAACAGTTCGTTCAAATTAACTACTAAGAACCCATAAGCTATTCGTGCCTCCACCCTGGTGGGGGCACTTCTCTAAATAGTGAAACTTCTATAGCGTACGAAAGTGTGAGTGCCATCAATACGATGCAAACAGGACTATTCGTTTTTTTGCTAGTGATATACGGACTCACAATCGGCTCCTTCCTGAACGTGGTGGCCTTACGCTTGCCTGCGGGGGAATCGATTGTCTACCCGCCCTCCCGCTGCCCGCGCTGTCACACGCGGTTGCGCTCGGCTGATTTGGTCCCGATTTTCAGCTGGCTGTTCTTGCGGAGCAAATGCCGTTATTGCCAGGCTTCGATCCACTGGCAGTATCCGGTGGTGGAAGCTGTGACGGGCATTCTCTGGGGCATGGTCGGGTGGCGGTACGGATGGTCGGGTGAAACGGTTTTTGGCCTTGTCTTTGTCAGTTTTCTTGTTGTGCTTTCGGTGATCGATTTGCACGAATTAATCCTGCCTGACGTACTGACATACCCGTTGCTCGGGGTTGCTCTGATTGCCCGCGCTTTTACGGGGGGGCATGCTTGGTGGAACTATCTGGCTGGTGGTGCATTAGGAGCGGGAATTTTGCTGCTGCTTGCATGGCTGAGTCCGTATCTGTTCGGTAAAGAAGGGATGGGTCTTGGCGATGTCAAACTGATGGCTGGCATCGGTATGGCGGTTGGGCTGGCTGGCAGTTTGGTTACTTTATTTATCGCGTCCTTTAGTGGGTTGCTGGCAGGACTTTTTTTGCGGTGGACGAACCAGTTACGGGAAGGCGGACATCTCCCATTCGGACCGTTCCTCAGTCTTGGTGCGGTGATCGCCTATCTGTGGGGAGATCCGCTTGTTCAATGGTATGCAAATCTGTTTGTATAACGGCGTGCTGCATGTTTAAAACGACGTGTTGTGAGACAGCCCGATTTCGTGGCTTTGTCGCCTTGGTGTGACTTGTGTCATTCGGGTGCAAATAGGGGCAAGACATTCTGTTTCTGGAGGATGGCGATGTTGCTTGCCAGAACGCAAGGGAAGCGGCGTAAGCAGGCAGGGTTCACGCTGGTGGAAGCGTTGGCAGCGTTAGCGCTGCTTGGCATTGTGCTAATCCCGATCCTCACGTTAAAAAGTACAGTGTTGCAATCGGACGTGTACAGCGGGAAACGAAGCCAGGCGATCGGGCTGGCGACCGCCATGCTGGAGTTTATGCAACCAGGCGCCGGTGGGGTTGCCTCCTCCTTTATTCTGACCAGTACCGTACAAGGGCCGGGAGGCGTCGACCAAAATGCGAGCATCAGCCAGCGGATTGACATGCCGCAACCTGGAAGTTTTACTGGCTGGCAGCCGCTGTATTACATGTCCGGGGCTGATACGGGCATGTCGTACAACATATCGGTTACTGACAGGGATGCACACTTTACGGAAGTCAAGGTGCAAGTGAAATATAAAGTTGGAATGCAGGAAAAACAGGAATCGCTCTGGACCATTTTTAAAAAGTAGGTGTAGTATTTTTGTGCCGAACCGGGAAAAAGGGTTGACTTTGCTGGAAACATTGGCCTCGCTTACGATCAGCCTGATGTTGCTGGGAATTCTGTTCACGCTTGTCCTTTCCTTGCTCAAGCAACAAAATGGCACAACCAATTACAATGCGGCGAAACAAACCGTTTTGCTGATCAGCGATACGCTGTCCGCTAAAGTAAAAGAAGCAACGGTGGTCAATGCCGATTGGACGGCAGCTTCGTTTAACTTCCAGCTTGACACGGGGAACGTTTTTACGATGACCCAGAATGCGGCCGACCCTTCCCTTTGGGATGTGGTTGTCCAAGACACGAGTGGCAACCGGGTTGCTTTGGGCAGCGTCGGTTTCTGTTGGGAAAACCGGCCGCAGGTGTCTCCGGCCAACTCGTTGAATCATCTGGTGTTTACGTTCTGGCAGACCTATGTGGACGATACCGGAAAGACGCAGAGATATATTTTGACAGCGGGTTACCACACGTCTGTGGTGCATTGAGTATCCTGGTCAAAGCGGGTGAAGAAGACGAGAATGGGGCAATACAAACGAGAGCATGGACATGTGCTGCCGATCGCGTTGATGCTGGTCGTTTTGTTGACCGTGCTGACACCCGCTTTGCTGTTTTTGAGCAGCAACGGTTTTTTCCACTCCAAGAAAAACAGCCAAAGCCAGCAAGCCCGCTTTTTGGCGGATGCGGCGTACCAGGCGGCTTTGCAAATCATTTATCGAGCGGCAAAAACGGCCGATACGTCACCGCCCTTTCCGTTAAACGCGACAAATGAATTGGACCTGATCAACCAGATCCGACAGATCCGCTCGTCTGCCGATACAACCGACAATGGCTCCTACCAGGTGACCGATCTGCCGGGAACCAGCAATCCGGAAATTCGCAACGGACAACGGATTTATTATTTGCAGGCGCAAGGCATGGCTGGGCCGGTTGTCTCCACGATCCAGTTCAAGCTGCTGTTTGCGCAGAATGTAAGCCAAATTATCGTGCCACCGGGCGGTTTTCCCAACCCTCCCGGCAATGTCAAGGATTTGATCGTATATGATCCAAACACTCGGCAGTACGCTCAAAATCAGCTTTCGACGGGACTTGGCTCAGCAGCCTATACACCGAATGTAACTTGCATGTCGTGTACGACACCGCAAGCTGTGGACAACATCATTCAATCCAACTTGAAATACGATCCGCTCGTGATCCGAGTTGGGACGATTTCGCTACGGAACAACACCACCTGGCAATGCAAACGGTCGGATGGCAAACGATTGGTGATTATGGCTGATCAGGTGGTTCTTGCCGACAATGTGTCATTAACAATGCAAGGAACCCTGATCAGTGAAAAGACTGTCTCATTCGGCAACAATTCCAACGTTCGCGTGGAAGGTGATTTGATCATCAAAAATGGAGATTTCGTGATCGAAAACAACAGCATGTGCACCGTTTCCGGCCAGCTGGCTGTCAGTTCCGACATCCGACAAGATAATCAGAGTGAACTAACGGTCTCTGGATGGCTGGCAGCCAGCCAGATACAAACCCGAAACAACGGGACTCTCAATGCGCTTGGCGGAGCTGCCATCGTCAATACCTTGGTTGTTCGGAACAATGCGGGCTGCATTTTTAACAACCAATTGATTGTCGGGGAAACCATCACACTGCAAAATAATGCATCCCTGAAACCAGGTTCCGGTTCCGGATCGGACGGGGCAAATGTTTCGTTCGTCGGTGTCCAAAAATTGTAACAGCAGGTTAAAGGAGCAAATCTATGTGGTTCTTACTGCAACGGCATACAGGAGTAGGCATCAGCCTCCAGGAAGACCGGATCGAGGTGGCGCAGGTCCGCGGCGGCCGCGGCATCGATGTGGTGGCCCATACGGTGATCCCGTTTGCCCAAGGCGTCTACGAGAACGGGCGGGTTCTTGACGTCGGACGGTTTGCTGCCGAACTGAGAAACGCGTTCGATGCATACGATCTCCCGAAAAAAGGGGTGACCGTCAGTCTGCCGTCTCCCGTCTCTTTTTTGCGGATGCTGGCGATGCCGAACGTCAACCGAAAACAGATGGAGTCGCTGCTGCAGTTTCAGATCCAGGATGAGATTCGGCTGCCGATTGCCGACCCGATCTACGATTTTGCTTATTATCCGCCTGCTTTCCAGGCGGCCGCCAACTCGCATGCGGCAGAAGGGGAGCCTGAGCAGGCGTGGATTCTGCTGGTTGCCGCGCCGCGGGATTTGGTTGATGCTTTGGTCAGAGGTTTTCGGGAAGCGGGGATTCGGCTGGCCGCGATCGAGGTGAAAGGGATGAGTATCCTGCGGGCGATCAAAGCGATCAACAGGCTGCCGGAAAAGGCGGCGATCGCGATCGAGTTTGGCGCGGAACGGGTGGACGTTCATGTTTATCAAAAAGGGGGATTGCTCACCACCCGGTCGCTGGATCTGAGAGCGGATGACTATGTCGAGCAATATGCGGACGGGGCGCTGCAGGAGGTGGCGGCGTCGCAGGAAGCAGACGGCCGGAGGTTGTCTGTTGCCGGCAGCGGCACTTGGCCGACAGGCCAAAGCAGTTGGCGCGCGTTGGACGACGACGGGCAGGCGGCCAGCCTGGATTCGTTTTCACGCGATTTAAGCTTTCAATTGCAACGGTCGATCTCATTCGTACAGTACTCCTTGAAGCAAAGAGATGTGGCGGTCGAGACCCTGTTTTTGGCGGGAGATGTTCCGAATCCGCGACGATTGGCGGAAAATCTGCACAACCAGTTGGATCTGCCGGTTGAGCACCTGCAAATTCCAGCCGTTCTTCGGCAGCCCGACGGACGGCCGCAAATGGTCAGTTTATCCGCAGCAGGCGCCGCGCTTAGGGGGTTCGTCTCGAATGCAGATTAATCTGTTGCCCATCCAGTCATCGTCTGTCACCGTCCGGACGATCGTACTGTCTGCCGCGGCAGGCGCGTTGTTGCTTGGCAATCTGGTGGCGGTCGGTGAGTGGTGGAGCTTTGCCGGCGAAAAGCGACAGGCACAGCAGACGTTGACCAGTCATAAAGGAGAACTGGCGAAGCTGCAGGAAAAAGCGGCACAGGTGGGAAAAGCGCAAGAATTGCAGCGGCAGTCACAAGCGCTGGAAAAATGGGCAGACAGCCGACCGCCGCTTGAGGATGAGGTACGTCTGCTCTCGTCGCTGCTGCCGCCCCGCAGTTATCTGACGGCCGTTCAGTACGACAGCACCGGATTGTATCAGGTGCAAGCTGAACTTCCCGACATGGAGTCGGTCGCCACCTACCTGTACGCACTGCAGCATAATTCGCGGGTTGCGGCTGTTAGCGTCAAATCTGTGATCCTACAGGAGAGCATACAGAATTCAGCGGGTACTAGCCCGGCGCAATCGTCCAGGTCTGGCAGCGTGTCGCTACACCAACCGGGAAGACAGAGTGGATCACAGGCATGGACGCCGCCGCCGAATGCAGCAAACACCTCGCCGACTCACAGGCAACTGGCCCAGGCTGCTTCATCTGCCGGCGGTGGAATCATCGGCCAACTGCTTTCGCTGCTTCCCTGGCATACGGAGGTCGCCCACGCTTCCAGCGACGGCGGATATGTCCCGCAACCGAACCCCGCTGCAGGCGGGTCGGGGAATCCCGGTACACAGCCTGTGCAAGGCGGCGCAGGCAGCGCAAGCGGAATCGGGAGCATGCAGGACGGAGCAGGCGGGCAGGTCGGTCCGCAGGGCGGAGTGAACAGTGCGGGCAGCCCGCAAAGCGGGGGGAGTGCGCCGCAAACGTCCGACGTTCAACCGGTACAACGCAATTACAAAGTAGAGATCGAGGTTACCATCGCCCGCTAACACGGAGTTGGAGGAAAGGAACTGGCAGATGTTTTCCACTTTTACACTCCTTCAAAAAATCGCGTTGTCCCTGTCCGCCGTCCTGCTGCTCTCAGGCAGTCTGTTGGGATATGCCGCCTGGCAAAAAGCAAAGGAGGCCGCAGCGGCTGATACGGAAGCAGACGCGGTCGCTCAACAGGTGCAGCGGCTGCGGCAAAAAGTCGTGCAGCAGGTGAATCCGCCCGATCTGCTGAAGTTGGGGCGGGCGATTCCGAACGATTGGGAAATGGCCCTGTTTTTGGCCGACTTGACGAATACAGCGAAAGCCAACAAGGTGGTGGTCACCAGTCTGACGCCGAGCGGTCCGCAAGCCGACCAGCTCACAAAAAACGGCGGATCGGCGAAGGCGGATGGATCGCAGGCAAAAGGGGGCACGGCTGCAGAGCCGAAACAGGACAAGCAGGGAAGCAGTTCGGCTGGCGGAACACCCGCTCAGCTGAGGGGGCAGCAAGTGGGACAGCAGACGGGACAGCAGCAGCATGCTCAGCTGGGAAGCCAGGGTGCAGCCGTTGGCACCAGTCCGCCACCGGAACTGGTCGGCATCTCTTCGCTTGAAATCTCGCTGAAGGCGGAAGGGAACCCAACCGATCTGGTGGCGTTTGTCGACCGGTTGCAGCAGATGCCCCGTTTTCTCTGGATCAATGACTATAACCTGGACTTTTCGTCAACAACGGCCGGATCGCCGGGTACTGGACCCAAGCTTGCACATTTGCAACTGAAACTGACGATCTATTCGCGGGCGCCGTGGGATGCCAAAGCGGCTGCCTCGGTGGAGTGGCCGTTTTCCATTGCACCGGCCGGAAACGGGAATGCTTTTGGCGCCCCGTGACGGAAATACAAGTCTTGCATTGAACCTATGGGTAAGGAGATGGCAGTCGGATGGCCCGGAAACGACTTGGCGACCTGTTGCTGGAATTCGGTCTGGTAACCGCGGATCAGTTGGAACAGGCGTTGGCCGAACAAAAAGTGACCCGCCAACCGCTCGGCGAGATTTTGACCCAAAGGGGATGGCTCACCGAGGAACAGCTGATTGAAGTCATGGAGTTCCAACTTGGGATTCCGCATATCAACATCGACCGGTATGAGATCGAACGGTCGGTGATCGATCTGGTGCCGGAGGAACTGGCGCGTCGGTATCAAGTGCTGCCTGTGAAACGAAGCGGCAACCGGCTGACGCTGGCGATGGTCGATCCGCTGGATTACTTTGCGATCGATGACGTCCAGATGACTACCGGTTTGCAGATCGATCCGGTGATCGCGACGCGGGACAGCATGCAGCGGGCGTTTGAACAATATTACAGCTTGAAGCGGTCGATCAGCGAGGTGCTGATGGATATCCAGCCGGAAGAGATCGATGAGGAACACGTGCGCGGCGAAGACGCACCGATCGTGCGGCTGGTCAACCAATTGATCGAGCAGGCGGTCGACAAACGGGCGAGCGACATCCATTTTGATTCGCAGCGAACAGGAGTGGTGGTGCGGTTTCGGATTGACGGTTTCCTGTCCACCCAGATGCGTCTGCCCAAACATCTGCAGCCGGTGTTGACTGCCAGGATCAAAATCATGGCCAGCCTCAATATCGCAGAGCGGCGGCTGCCGCAGGACGGCCGCATCCAATTGCAGGTGCGGGGGCGGCCGATCGACGTGCGGGTCGCCACCTTGCCGACGATTTTCGGCGAGAAGGTGGTCCTGCGCCTGCTCGATCTGAAGAATGCGATCACCCGAATCGAAAAATTGGGCTTTTCTGAGCGCAATGAACAGGCGTTTCTGCAGATGATCAACTCGCCAAACGGTATCGTTCTGGTCACCGGACCGACCGGCAGCGGCAAGACTTCGACCCTTTACGCGGCCTTGCATCACCTGAACACAGAGCAGAAAAATCTGATCACGATTGAGGACCCGGTCGAATATCAATTGGACGGGGTCAACCAGGTGCAGGTCAACCCGGCGACCGGTTTGACGTTCGCAGTCGGGCTCCGTTCGATCCTGCGCGAGGATCCGAACATCATCATGGTCGGCGAGATTCGCGACAGGGAAACGGCGGAGATCGCGTTTCGCGCCGGTTTGACGGGTCATCTGGTGCTTTCGACGCTGCACACAAACGATGCGCCGAGCGCCATCACGCGTCTGCTGGACATGGGGCTGGAGCCCTATTTGATCGCATCCACTGTGCGCGGTGTGGTCGCCCAACGGCTGGTTCGCCAGATCTGTTCGGAATGTCGGAAACCGTATCGGCCACTGCCGGACGAGGCGGCGGTTCTGGAAAAATACGGTTTTCGCTTGGACAAGCTGTGGCGCGGGTACGGATGCAGCGGCTGCAACAGGACAGGCTATCGCGGAAGAGTGGCGATTCATGAGGTGCTGCCGTTTGAGGAGCCGGTGCGAACGATGGTCTCCCAGCGGCATCCCGTACAGGCGTATCGGGAGTGGGCGGAACAGTGCGGATACCATAGTATGTTGCAGGACGGCTTGGAGAAGGCGGTACAGGGAATGACCACAGTCGAAGAGGTCTTCCGGGTCGCCATCCAGGGAGGGGCCTAAGACGTCGGAAAGCGGGATGGTACATTGAGCGGCGTCAAGATCACAACGTCGGCAAGGGCCTAGATTCTCAACGGAAAGTAGGGATGTGCATGGCAAGAATAGAGGAACTGTTGCGGGAAACGGTCGAGCGGGGAGCTTCCGACCTGCATATTTCGGTCGGCATTCCGCCGTACCTGCGAATCAACGGCCGGCTGGTCCCACTGGAATACCCGGTGCTGACGGTTGAGGAGTGTGAGGATCTGGCAAGGCAGCTTCTGAGTGAGGAAGCGTGGCGCAGTTTCGAACAAGCGGGGGAGTACGACTGTTCCTATTCGATTGCCGGGCTGGCGCGGTTTCGGGTGAACGTGTTCCGGCAACGTGGCACCGTTTCATTGGCTTTGCGAACGATCACATTCGGCCTGCCGTCGATCGACTCGCTCGGCCTGCCGTCGATCACCGAGGAGATCATCAAAAAGCCGCACGGGCTGATTCTTGTCACAGGACCGACCGGCAGCGGTAAATCGACCACGCTGGCCGCGATGATCAACCAGATCAACCACACGATGGAACGGCATATCATCACGCTGGAAGACCCGATCGAGTTTTTGCATCCGCACCGCAAAAGTATCGTCGTACAGCGGGAGATCGGGCTTGACACGGCCAATTTTGCGACCGGCTTGCGGGCCGCCCTGCGGGAGGATCCGGATGTGATCCTGATCGGCGAGATGCGCGACCGGGAGACGATCGCGACGGCGATCACGGCGGCGGAGACGGGCCATCTGGTGCTGGCCACGTTACACACGCCGGATGCGCCGCAAACGATCGACCGGATTATCGATGCGTTCCCGCCCAATCAGCAGACGCAGATTCGCTTTCAGTTGGCGAGCGTGCTGGTGGCCATCTACGCGCAAAAGCTGTTGCCGCAAAAAAATGGAACCGGCCGCGTGGCCGCCGTCGAGGTGCTGGTCAATATCCCGGCGATCGCCAACCTGATCCGCACGGAAAAGGTGCATCAGATCAAAAACATCCTGCAAACGGGAGCCCGCTACGGCATGCAAACGATGGAGCAGGCGATCAACCGGCTGATTCAGGAAGGAAAAGTCGACGCCCGTGATTGTGAATCACTTCTGCTGGAGTTGCGTCAATCGGTCATTTAATTCTAGGATATACCTTTTTATTTTTAATATTGTATTATGCGATAGAATTGTGTAAGGTGGAGAAAAAAGGTTCAGCAAACCCGTCAGGCCGCGGAGCGGCGGAGAGTCTGAAGAGAAACAGGAACATGCGGTTGGAATCAGGAGCGGTTCAGCGCATGTTCCTGTTTTTTGTTACGGACGGGAGCTGCCGGCACGGTGACTCTACAAGAAAACCCCGCACTTCCGTACGAGGGTGTCGATCGTTGCTTCAGAACAGCGGCAACGTATATTCTCCGGCGCCGATCAGAGCCACACCAAGGACCACCGCAATCAGAACCAGCGGATATTCGATGCCGCCTTTGTCGACCCAGAGACCGTTTGCGGCATGGACTTTCAGAATCGCAACCAGCATGGTGCCGATCAGGAGAACTGCGGCTACCGGCAGCCACAGTCCAGCTGCGAACAGCAATCCGCCCACCAGTTCTGCCAGACCTGCCAGAATCACCATCGGCACTCCCGGTTTGATGCCGATCGATTCCATCCAGCCGGCGGTGCCTTTCACGCCATACCCGCCAAACCAGCCAAACAATTTCTGGGAACCGTGCCCGGCGAACAAAAGCCCTACAACCAAGCGGATAACCAACAAACCTGCGTTCATGCAAAATCCTCTCCTTTTGGTATTATGATCATTAATAACTAACTTTATGTTAGCATATTACTATACGTTAGAATTATATGCAATCCCTATTTTTTTATGCCAGCAAAAAATAAATTTTCTCCCGCGCCAAAACAGGGTATGATGGAAAGAAAGAATTTTTGGAGTGGAGGACAGGAATGAGCTACACAACTGTGTTGTTTGATGTCGATGGCGTTATGTTAGGGGAAGATACATATTTTAACGCTACGTCGCAGACGGTCCACGAGTTGATCGTGACCGACCGGTTTTTGGGGCGTGCGCGGCAGGAGCCGGACCCGAACCGCGAGCGGCTGGCGGAGATCCGGCGGCAGGTGCTCGGACCGCACGACGAGGTGCTCGATTTTCTTAAGGGCCGTGGCGTCAATAGCAATTGGGACATGGTGTATCTGATGGTGTGCCATTCGTTGTTGAAAAATCTGGCCCGTGCCGAAGACAAGCAGTGGGCGCAGGATCTGTGCCAACGGGGGATCGTTTTGGCCGATTTTCCGGGGATTCGGGAGAAGGTCGATGTACAGCCGGCGTTTGCCGATTTTACCGCCGATTTTCCCGGAGAATTGGAAAAGCATCAGTTCCTCAGCTATTTGAACCAGCTTGCCCGCGAATGGCTCGGTGTGGAAACGGATGCGTTCGGACGGACCAGCCGGTTGTGGGAGGAGACACGGCAAATTTTTCAGGAGTTCTATCTGGGGGACGGAAAGCAGAAGCCGGGCTATCTGGAGCGGGAGGAGCCGATCGTGCCGGGCACGGAACTGCAGGCGCTGCTTGCGAAATTGTCCGGTCTCGGCGTGCAGCTCGGAATCGCCACCGGACGGCCGCACCAGGAGACAATGATTCCGCTCGGTGCGCTGGGAGTTCTCAACTACATCCCGCAGGAGCGGATCGCTACTGCCAGTACCGTCTTGGAAGCGGAAGCGGAAACGTCTGTCGCCCCGCTTGCAAAACCGCATCCATTCTCTTACTTGCGGGCGCTGCGCGGGGCTGGCCCAACGCATGCCGAACTGCTGCAGGAGAAGCTGCCGCTGAACCGGCCGGATGTGCTGGTGGTCGGGGATTCGCTGGCCGATCTGCTGGCGGCGCGGGCGCTCGGCGTGTCGTTTGCGGCCACTTTGACAGGCCACGAAGGAGAGCGGGCCCGCGGGATGTTCGAGGCGCACGGGGCGGATCACATTTTGCGGGATGTGCGGGATCTGGCCCAGCTGTTCGAAGTCTGAGGACGGATGCAGGCCGGGAGGAGAATGAGAATGAGACTGGCGTTTTTGTCCGATATTCACGGGAATGCGGTGGCGTTGGAGGCAGTCCTGGCCGACATCGCAGCAAAAAAAGCGGACAAGCTGATCGTGCTGGGAGACATCGCCTACCGGGGACCGGAGCCGAAACGGGCGGTTGAATTGGTTCGCCGCCTGAATGCGGATGTGGTGAAAGGCAACGCGGATGTGTGGACCGTTCGCGGAGTGCAGCAAGGGGAAGTCCCGGACTCCATGCTGGAGATGATGAACCGCGAACGGGAGTGGACTGCCGACCGGCTGGACCACGACGATCTGGCGTATCTGAGCGGACTGCCGACCGAATGGGAGCTCGAACTGTCCGATTCAATCAAGCTGCACGCGTTCCATGCGACGCCGGACAATTTGTTTGACGTGGTGTTGCCAGATGTTGCGCCGGATTTGCTGCGGCAGAAGCTGATGCAGCGGCCTGACGTCAGTCTGTATGTGTATGCCCATATCCATCTGCCGTACGTGCGGTATATTGACGGCAAATGTGTTGTGAACATCGGCAGCGTCGGACTGCCGTTCGACGGAATGGCAAAAGCGTCGTACGCGATCGTGGAGGCGGAGGGTGACCGATTTTCGGTGACGATTGAACGGGTGCCGTATGATATTGAGCGAGTGGTTGCCCAGTTCGAGGAAGGCGGCTATCCGAACCTGGACACGATGACGCGGGTGATCCGCCAGGCGGTCAGTCCGTTTGCCTTGCCGCAAAAAACAGATAAGCGGTAGAAAAAGTCCCGCCCGAGTAGGCGGGATTCATCTACCGGGTGTGCCTGCCAGTGGCGCCAGCACGATTGGCTTCCACCGGGATGGTGCGGTAGCCGCGTTTGTGCAGACCGGTGCCGCTGGTGTCGATCGTCAGCCTGGCGATATCGTTTCGCAACGCCACCTCGACCGCAGCCAAAGATTGGCGCGGGCGATCGCCAGTTCATCGCCGGTGAATGTGACTTTCCCGTTTTCCACCGTGACGTCTTCATATCCGAGTTGTTTGACTTCGCGGACGACAACCGCCTCCAGTCCCATGGGGGGCCGTTGCAGTTAATTCGATCCGATTCTGGGGTATTTTTCTAGAAGAGGAAGCATCGCCAAAAATTGTGACAAATTCTTGAAAACATGCAAAAACTACCGAGCACGATTTCTGCAAAATTTGATGAAAAACTACTTCCATTATCGTAAAATAGGATGTAGTTTGCAAACTGCAGTCCTATTCATATGCAGCGAGACGTACATACGTCTCCGATGGAGATAGAGGCTTGAGAGGAGGAACGGCTTCCTGGGAAACGACAGAATGTATCACTCATTCAGTTGAAGGAATCTCGGATCAGAAACAGGAGGGAGAAACGTGCCTACAAATTGGCTGCCGGAGTCTGTCACTTCTTTGGCGAAACAGACTGACTCTCTGTTCGTTCTCATTTTCGGCATTGCCTTGGTTGTTTTTGTCTTGGTTGAATTCTTGCTCATTTTTTTCCTGCTGAAATACAAACGCAGCAAGCGCAATCAGGAAGGTCTCGCTGTGCACGGCAATACGCGGCTGGAGATCATCTGGACGCTGATCCCTGCGCTGATCTTGGTCGGTTTGGGGATCTACAGTACCCAGATGACCTACAACATCCAGAAGGCGAGTGCCGCCGATGCTTACGAGATCGAAGTGATCGGCCGCAAATGGTCCTGGGAATTCAAATACCCGAACGGAGCTTCGACGATCAATGACCTGCGCATTCCGGAAGGCAAAAACGTGGTGCTGAAGATCACCTCGGCAGACGTGATTCACAGCCTCTGGCTGCCGGAAGCGCGGATCAAGCAGGACGCAGTTCCGGGCCGTCAAACGATCATCCCGCTCGGCCCCCTCAAGCCTGGCACATATCGTGTGATCTGTGCGGAGTACTGCGGTACCGCGCACACGAAGATGCTGGCGACGATGAAAACGGAACCGCAACCCGAATTTGAAAAATTCCTGGCGGATGCGAAGAAAGCGTCCGAAGAAGGACCGCAAGCCGGTCAGAAGCTGGCGATGCAGAACTGCCTGTCCTGCCACTCGACGGATGGTTCCAAGTCGGCTGGTCCGTCGTGGAAAGGCCTCTATGGTTCGCAGCAAAAGTTGACGAACGGAAGCACGGTCAAGGTGGACGACGAGTTCATCAAGAAAGTGCTCGAAGATCCGACGGCGAACGTGCCGGAAGGATACAGCCCCTCAATGCCTTCTTTCAAGGGCAAACTGGATGAAAAGCAGATCAAGTCGATCATCGAGTTTATCAAGACACTGCAATAACGACTGAAACCGCGAGAGGAGTGAAGAGGGTCGATGGCTACTGCTGCAGTTGCTGGAACCGCTCGGCCAAAATCGTTTTGGCGCGATTGGGTTCTGACAGTTGACCACAAGAAAATTGGCATCATGTATGCCGTTACCGCGCTGTTCTTTCTGATTTTCGGCGGTCTTGCCGCGGTTGCGATTCGGACGCAACTGGTGTTGCCGGAAGGAACCGTCTTGAAGCCCGACTCGTTTAACCAGTTTTTCACGATGCACGGGACGATCATGATCTTCCTGTTCGTCATCCCGATGCTGGCAGGTGCGTTTGCCAACTATTTGGTGCCGATCATGATCGGGGCACAGGATATGGCGTTCCCCCGCATGAATGCGCTGAGCTACTGGCTGTACCTCTTGGGCGGTATCATATTGATGATTAGCCCGCTCATGGGGAACATGCCGGATGTGGGTTGGACCGCCTATCCGCCTTACAGTATCGAAACGAAGGGGATTGGGCTCGATCTGTGGGTGACCTCCGTTCATATTCTGGGTCTTTCGTCGATTCTTGGAGCAATCAACACGATTGTGACGACTTTCAACATGCGCGCTCCGGGTATGACATTGAACCGGATGCCGCTGTTCGTTTGGGCCATGCTGGTGACTTCGTTCATTCAGTTGTTTGGTGTTCCGGCGCTCGCGGGTGCCGTTACAACCTTGCTGTTTGACCGGCACCTGGGCACCGTGTTTTACAATGTGGCGGCGGGCGGGGACCCGATGCTCTACCAGCACCTGTTCTGGTTCTATTCCCACCCGGCCGTATACGTGATGATCATCCCTGCGATGGGGATCGTATCGGAGATCATTCCGGTGTTTGCGCGCAAGCCGATTTTCGGTTATCACGCGATCGCCTATTCTTCCGTCGCGATCGGTTTGCTCGGATTCCTGGTGTGGGCGCACCATATGTTCGCTGCAGGGATGCAGGTGGAAGCCGGGATACCGTTCATGATCACCTCGTTGATCATTGCGGTTCCGACGGCGATCAAGATCTTTAACTGGCTGTCGACCATCTGGCGGGGAGCGGTTCGGTATACCACGCCGATGCTGTTCACGACGCTCGGATTTATCTTCCTGTTCACCATCGGTGGGCTGGGCGGTATTTTCCTGGCGGCAGTTCCACTGGATCTGCACTTGCATGACAGCTACTTTGTCGTCGGTCACTTCCATTATGTGCTGTTCGGCGGAACCATGATGGCGATCATTGCCGGCTTGTTCTTCTGGTTCCCGAAAGCGACCGGCCGCATGTACAATGAAAAATTAGGAAAGTGGACGTTCTGGATCTACTTTATCGGCACGAACCTGACGTTCTTCCCGATGCACATCAGCGGTTATCTCGGCATGCAGCGCCGTGTGTACGATTATACGCACACGGATGCCCTGCTGCTGATGAACAAGATCTCGACTGTCGGGTCGTTTGTCGCCAGCGCTGCAACCTTGCTGGTGTTTGTCAACATCGTCTATTCCCTGTTTAAGGGCGCGAAAGCGGAAGCCAACCCGTGGGGCGCACAAACGCTCGAATGGACGGTTTCATCACCGCCGCCTGAACACAACTTCCATGAGGTGCCGGTTGTTACCTCATATCCTTACAACTTCGGCATCTCTGCACAGGAAAAACGCCGGTTCGACGACGAGGAGTCGATCAGAGCATAGTGCTTCTCTGCCAGTTGCCGCAGCGTCTGAAACGGCGCTGCCGGCCGAGCGGCGGAACGCGGAAAATGCGTTGTCTGGCACGGCGAAAGGAGGGTGGGAGAATGAAATTCCGCCTGCCTCTGATCACAACGGTGGCAACCTATATCCTGATCATTCTCGGCGTGTTGGTGGTTGGATTCAAGGCCGGTCTCGCCTGTTCCGACTGGCCGTTGTGCAACGGCCATGTGATTCCACCGCTGCAAGGAATCATCCTGGTCGAATTTGCGCACCGGACGTTTACCACGTTGACCGGGATGCTGATTGTAACCAACGCGATTGTGTTATGGCGTAACTATCGGTTTGACAGGCTTGTGCGGATCCTGTCGGTCCTGTCGGTGCTTCTGTTGGGGCTGGTCGGAGTGATGGGCGGAGTGAACGTTCTCAACAAACTTCCACCCGGCCTGACGGCGATCGATATGGCATTCGCGATGCTGTTACTTTCGGTGCTCGTGGTGCTGACTGTTCGCGTCAGCAAAATCGAGTCGCAGCAATCGGAATCGACGGCGCGTGAAACATCCGGCAAGAGCTCGCTGCAAGTTCTCTTGAAACCGGCACTGTTCGCCTGGGCAGCCGTCTACTTGGAAACGTTGATCGGCGGATTTTTTAAGCACAGCAAGGCGTCCTACACCTATGTGTACCCGACGGAGCCTTTGGCGAACGCGTTGATCAGCCAGTACCAGTCCGCCCAGGTGGTCATGTATGTGCACATGTTTGCGTCGTTTCTGGTTGTAATGGCGCTCTTCCGGCTGCTGGTGTACGCGAGAAAAGAGAAAGCGTTTTTCAGACAAACGATCGGGCTGCTGATCTTGCTGGGCGTGCAGGCGTTTCTCGGATTTTTCTCGCTTGTCACCAAGCTGGAATTGTTTTCGACCACCGCCCATATGGCGGTTGCCTCGCTGATGCTGGCGATCAGTTCCTGGATTGCGGCAAGTGTCAAGTTTGAGCAAACGTACGCCGAATGGGTCGATGAGAACAATCGGATTGCGCAAGGCCGGACGGTTGTAACGAACGGATAGGAGGGGAAACGAGTGGAACAACAGTTATCTTATACGGCTGCTACAGCTACGACGAACCGCGCCATGGAGCCGGGACCCTTCTCCGAAGTGAACCGGACGGGCACCTGGCGCGATTATGTGACCGTTACAAAACTGGGCATCACAATGGGCAACATGATTGCTGTGTTCGCCGGCTATTGGCTTGGCACACGGGCGTTCCTCAAGGCCCACCCGGCCGCTTCATTCGATGTGGTGACGATGATTTTGGCGATGGTCGGAACGGCGCTGGTGATCATGGCGGGAACCAGCCTGAACAACTATATCGACCGCGATCTCGACCAGCAGATGGAACGGACGCGTCAGCGGCCGACCGCGCGCGGTGTTTTGACGCCGAAAAAAGTACTGATTTTCGGTTTGGCGCTGGCCGCAATCGGAACGGCGGCGCTGCTGTTTGTCAATGTGTTGACCGCGGTGCTGGGACTGATCGGCCTGTTTTTCTATGTGGTCGTCTACACGATGTGGTTGAAACGGACATCGTCTCTCAGCACGGTGATCGGCGGTGTTTCCGGTGCGATTCCGCCAATTATGGGATATGCGGCGGCGGCGGGCACACTGGATGCGAATGCGTGGGCAATCTTTGCCTTTATGTTCCTCTGGCAGCCGCCTCACTTCCTGGCGTTGGCGATGCGCCGCGTGGAAGATTACCGGGCGGCCGGAATCCCGCTGCTGCCCGTCCTGTACGGATTTGACGTGACCAAACGGCAATCCTTGCGGTATGTGGCGGCGATGGTACCGGTCACGTTCATCCTCTACGGATTGGGAACGGTCGGATTGGGCTATCTGATCACCGCAGTTGTCCTTGGGATCGGATATCTCTATATCTCGGTGGAAGCTTTTTACGCGAAAGACGATATCCAATGGGCGACGAAAAGCTTCCGTTATTCGCTGCTCTACATGACGACGTTGTTTGTGATGATGATTCTGAGCGCGAACTAGACAGTGATCGAATTGAAAGGAGTGACTTTCATTGGCTACGCAACATTCTCACATTTCGATGCCGGAGCCGGGTCCGGGTGCGAAAGACAACGGTCAGTTGGCGGCTTGGCTGGGCTTGGTCTCGTATACGTTTTTCCTGGCTACGTTCGTTGCGGCAAACGTCTATCTGCGCGGCTGGAGACCGGATGTATTCGGCGTGGAACTGCCGGCGGACGTCAAGAGCTTTTCCTATATCAGCACGTTGGTCCTGATTGTGACAAGCGTCGTACTGCTGATCGCGGGGGTTTCCTTCCGCAACGGCAGCTACAAAAAGTTCCTCGGCACGATGGGTTTTGGCGCGATCCTCTACGCGACCCATCTGGTGTTGCAGATTCAACTGATGATGAAATATATCGCTCTCGGTAAAGCGGTCGCGACAATCAACGCGACGATTACCGCGTTCCAGATTTTGATTACGCTAACAAGCCTTGCGCTCATCGCGGCTGTCGGTTGGTACGGCGATGCGAAAGACGGCAAAGTGCTGCGCCGTTTGGTGCCGGGTGCGATGGCGGTGTGGATGTACGCCGTGGTCGTAGGTATCGCGGTGATGATCATCACCGACGTGGTGTCCGTCGGCCAGTTTGCGGAATGGTGCGGAACACGGCTGAAAGAACTTGTGAAATAACGGGAGGGATATCAGATGGGCTTGATTGGATTTGCTCTGGGACTGTTCGGTTTTGTCGGTTTGTTGGCCTTGGTGTTCTGGTATTCGTCCTCGATCACAACGAAAAAATAGACAGCCGTCGGAAAATCGGCCGGCTGAGCAAAATTGACGAAGGAAAACGGCGGGTCGCCTTGCACTCGGCAAGGAAGCCCACCGTTTTTTTTTTTTACCTACCGGAGCTGCCGTTTATGCAAAAACAGAAACGCTGCCACCGTGATCGCCAGAAAATAGACGGCATAGATCAGCAGCGACGTCAGCTTGTTGTGGGCGAAGTTGCTTCCCGCCAGGTTGAAGACCAGATTGGAGGGGAGCTTGCCCAACACGGACGCCAGGAAAAACGTCGTCGCCGGCACCAGGCTTACACCCGACAAAATGTTGACCGCCTGCGATGGCAGAACCGGAATGAGGCGGACGAACAGGATGCTGAGGAACGCGTTTTTTTCAAAATACCTCTCAAATTCCTGCACTTTCGGATACTTCCGAATATAGTTTTGCGCCCAATCGCGGAATCCGTAGCGGGCCATCCAAAACATCAGCATTGAGCCGATTACAGCGCCGGACAACGTAATGGCGGTGCCGGTCCAGGTTCCGAACACGCTGCCGATCACTCCCGTCACCACGACAAACGGGACAACCGGAAAAAAGGCGATGATCGCCACAAACAAGACGCTGACGATGATGGAGATCATGCCGCCGGCCCGGATCCACTCGAGAAACAGTTCCCGCTGCCAGTAGCCCAGCAGCACAATTGCCAGAAACAGAAGTATGGTCAGGTATCGCTTCACATCTCACCCTCGCTTTGGCTGTATCCTGCAGTTGCCAGGCTTGCTTCGAAAGTACTCTTTTTTATGATACCCTGTCTGATAGAGGAATAGAAGGGGGTGGCCGGATACGGACCTATGAAAATTGCGAGGTCGATGGACATTTGGTAAAACGAAAAGGGTTCCCGGCGAATAGGGAACCTTTTTGCAATCAGTGATTTCTGCAACCACCGCAGCCGCCGCTGCGGCAGCCGCCCGATTTTTCCTCGAAAATCTCGGCCGGAACATCCGGCGCCAGCGTATTGATGATGGTGCGAGTGATGCCCTGCATCAGTTCGTTCAGTTCTTCCTGATACGCTTTGTACTGCTCCATCAGCGGGATCTCGGCGATTTGCCGCAATACTTCATCGTATTCCTGCTTGGCCTTGACGGCAGTCGGGTGGTCGTAGCCAAACCGCAGCGAAGTCCGGGAATAGGCGTTACGCTTCGCTTTTGCAACAAACAGCAGCGCTTGCGCGTCAGGGTGACGGTTTATTTTATCCTCGGCTTGCTGAAAACGGACGAACGTTTCGGTTGACTGAATCAAATGGACCAGTTCTTCCGCTTTCTGCAAGATCCGGGTTCGGTGTTCGAGAGCATCGGGACTTGCAAGATCCTTCATCTGCAGGCACCTCCTTTTTGACAATCAGCTTGCAAGTGAAACGACATAATGTCATTATAACCGAAAAACCGGACGAACGATATTTCCTTTGTTTAGGGAACAGATGCTGCGAGGAAACACGATATGGTATCATCTCGTTAGCAGTGCTTACCAACACGGATAGGGGGAAGCTCGATGGCTAAGGATTTGCAGACCGTAGTCGAGGAATTTCGCCGGTACACCCGGCGCATGAAGGATTACACGGAGGCAATCGGTTTATTGGCGTGGGACCTGCGGACGGGCGCGCCGAAAAAAGGGCAGGAGCAGCGTTCGGAAGTAATCGGCACCCTGTCTGCCGATCTGTTCAAGATGGGCGTGTCGGCGGAAATGAAAGAATTTTTGGATCGCTTGTCGGAACCGGATACATACGAGCAGTTGGATCCGATCACGCGCGGCGTCGTTCGCGAATGCAAAAAGGAATATGAGCGCAGCCAGCGGATCCCGGCGGAACTGTACCAGGAATATGTGGTGCTTGTTTCAAAGTCGGAAACCGTCTGGGAAACGGCCCGAAATCAGAACGATTTTGCGTCCTTCCGCCCGTATCTGGAAAAAATCCTCGAGTATCTGGACCGCTTTATCGAGATTTGGGGGTACCAGGGGCACAAATACAACGCGCTGCTGGATCACTATGAACCAGGCATTACGGTCGACATCCTCGATCCCCTGTTTGCCGACCTGCGGGGCAAGTCGATCGAATTGCTGCATGCGATTCGGGAGCGGGGACGGGCGACGGACACCTCGTTTTTTCAGAAGCGGTTCCCGACGGTCGACCAACGCCGGTTCAGTGAACATGTCCTGCAAAAAATCGGCTATGATTTTGAGGCGGGCCGCTTGGACGAAAGCGCCCATCCGTTTGCGACCGGGCTCAATCCGGGCGATGTGCGTGTGACCACGCGCTTTCAGGAGAACGATTTCCGGACGGCGATTTTCGGGGCGATCCATGAAGCCGGGCACGCGATGTACGAACAAAACATTTCGCCCGATCTGATTGGCACTCCGCTGTGCGATGGAGCTTCGATGGGAATCCACGAATCGCAATCCCGCTTCTGGGAAAATATGATCGGCCGCAGCCGCGAGTTTTGGCGCTATTTCTACCATGACCTGACGGCGTTTTTCCCGGAACCGTTGCAGGGCGTGTCGGTCGACGATTTCTATCGGGCGGTCAACCAGGTCGAACCGTCCCTCATCCGGGTGGAAGCGGACGAACTTACCTACAACCTGCACATCATGCTGCGCTACGATCTGGAAAAAGCGTTGATCTGCGGCGACTTGAGCGTTTCCGAGCTGCCCGTCGCGTGGAACGAAAAAATGCGGGAGTACCTGGGCGTCGAGGCGCCCAACGATGCGGACGGGGTAATGCAGGATGTGCATTGGTCGGCCGGACTGTTCGGGTATTTTCCCTCCTATTCGCTGGGCAATATCTATGCCGCGCAGTTTGAAGCGGCTTTGCGGCGCGATCTGCCGGACTACAAGGAAGCGGTGAAACGCGGGGAGTTTAGCGTCATCAAGCAGTGGCTGCGCGACAACATCCACAAACATGGCAAGCTGCTGGAACCGAGGGAAATCCTCGTGCAGGCAACAGGTGAATCGATCGACGTGCGTTACCTGGTGAACTATTTGCAAGAGAAGTACCAGTCGGTGTACGAACTCTGAGCCACAACAAACGATCAGGAGAACCGCCGCATCCTTCGCAGGTTGCGGGAAGAGCAGGATTCCCGCGCTTTTCGGCATGCATCTGAAGCTGGTGGGATCTGCCCGCTTTTTTGAGTGGAGGTGGAGAACGGGATGAGTGTGATTGAAGTGCAGGATATGTCGTGGGTGCGCGGGGACAAGCAGATCCTCAAGCACATCAACTGGCAGGTGGGAGCGGGAGAACATTGGACGATCATCGGGCTGAACGGTTCCGGCAAAACATCGCTGTTGAAAATGGTGACCGGCTACGAATGGCCAACCCGGGGCAAGATCCGCGTGTTGGGGAACACGTACGGCGAATGTGAAATCCAGCAGGTGCGCAAGTCGATCGGCTGGGTCAGTTCTGCACTGCGGGATGAGATCTACCCGTCCGACCGCGCGATCGATGTGGTAATCAGCGGCAAGTTTGCATCGATTGGAATCTGGCAAGCGATCGATAAGTCAGACCGGGAACGGGCCCTGCAGCTGCTGACCCGATTGGGGTGTTCCCGTTTGGCCACAGCGCACTACGGCACCTTGTCGCAAGGGGAGAAACAGAAGGTGCTGCTGGCCCGTGCACTGATGGCGGAACCGAAGCTGCTGATTCTTGACGAACCATGTTTCGGACTGGATATTCGGGCACGGGAACAATTGCTTTCGGAGATTTCGAAAATGGGGAGCGCCGCCGATACGCCCGCCATACTCTATGTCACCCATCATATCGAGGAGATCTTGCCGATTTTTACGCATGTGCTACTGCTGCGGGAGGGCGAAGTGGTGGCGGCCGGCTTGAAACGGGACGTGCTGACGTCTGACAATCTGCAGCGGGCGTTTGGTTTGCCGGTCACTGTCGAATGGGCGGAAGAACGGCCGTGGATCAAAATTGGCAAGAATCGGGCATGGTGATTCGGGGAACACCATGCCTTCCATTTTTCCGTTGACAATCCGCACATATGGCAGTAGAATTTTAGCGAAACCTGTAAGCGGTTACACATCCAGTTCTATATATGGGAACTCGCTCAATTGTTAGGGTTGGGGGGCTGCTATGTGTAACCGGTTACATAGTCAGGGGAAGGTTCACGTGGCAACCATCAGAGATGTAGCGAAGTTGGCAGGGGTTTCAGTAGCCACCGTTTCCCGTGTTCTGAATCGGAATGGATACGTAAATGACGAAACGAAACGAAAGGTCACGCGGGCGATTGAAACATTACAGTATGAGCCGAATGCGGTCGCTCGGGGACTGGCGGGGAAACGGACGGGCACCATTGCTTTGATTCTGCCCGACATTTCCAATCCTTTTTTTCCCGAAATGGCCAGAGCAGTGGAAGATGTGGCCCGTACCAACGGGTACACAGTGATTTTTTGCAACTCCGATTGTGAGGGCGAAAAAGAACAGTCCTATATCGACATTTTATTAAACAGGTATATTGACGGGATCGTTTTTGCTTCGCATACGCTTCGGCCTGATGATGTGAAGCGAATGAAGCAGCACAATATCCCGTTCGTCGTTCTGGATCGGGCACGTGCCGATCTGGAGTGCAGCGTCGTTCGTTCGAAAAATTTTGAAGGGGCAAGCATGGCGGTTCGCCATTTGTTGGAAGTTGGTTGCCAAAAAGTTGCCCATATTTACGGTCCGCAGGATGTTATTCCTGCCAGGGATCGACTGCTGGGCTACGAACAGTCCGTGAAGGATTTCCACTGGTATACACCGACTCTGATGGAACCTGGAGATTTCCGGTTGGATGGTGGAATGAGGGCGGCAGAAGCATTGATGGAAAGACATCCGGATCTCGATGGAATATTCGTTGGAAACGATCTCATGGCGATAGGAGCATTAAAGGCATTGCTGAGGCTGGGCATTCAGGTTCCCGAACAGGTGGCTGTGTGCGGATTTGACGGAATCTCTCTGGCTGAGATGACAGAGCCCGAATTAACCACCATAGCGCAGCCCATATATGAAATGGGGGCGCTGGCTGCCGAATTGCTCATCAAGAAAATCGAAGGTGCGGTTGCAGAAAACCGGATTCATGAGCTGGATGTAACCTTGATCCCGAGAAAATCCACACAAAGGGAGACCCGATCATGAGACAACCCCATATCCTGGTTGTAGGAAGTTTAAATATGGATGTCGTGATCGAAGCGGACCGAGCTCCCCGCCAGGGGGAGACGGTGATGGGCAAACATGTCCATTTTATTCCCGGGGGCAAAGGGGCAAATCAAGCGGTGGCAGCCGCCAGGCTCGGCGCCCGGACAACCATGATCGGTGCTGTCGGAACGGATCACTTCGGCGCAAATCTGGTGGGTTCCCTGACCCGCAACGGAGTGGATACGCACGGAGTCAAGGCCGTGAGCGGAGTCTCTACAGGGATTGCTTCCATCCTGTTGGCGCACGGGGATAACCAAATTGTAGTCGTTCCGGGAGCAAATGCCCATTGTCTGCCGACAGATATCCTTCAACACGCGGAACTGTTTGCCGGGGCCGATGTGGTTTTGCTTCAACTGGAGATTCCTCTGGAAACCGTGTGCATCGCTGCCGAGACAGCCAAGCGATTCGGCAAAACCGTGATCCTCAATCCGGCTCCTGCACAGCGGCTGCCGACCGCTTTGCTGCAGAATGTGGATTATATTACCCCGAACCGTTCGGAACTCGTGCTGCTGGCGGGACTCGATCCGGAAGCATTCGAACTGGAGAAGGCGATGGAATGGGTAAGGGGGATGGGGCCGCGGCATGTAATTGCCACTCTGGGATCGGAAGGTTCGGCATATCTGCAGCGGGAAGGGAAAATCACGATTGTTCCGGCGTATAAAGTTCCCGTTGTAGATACCACCGGCGCCGGAGACGCCTTTAATGCAGGACTGGCATATGCCTTGGCCGCAGGCAGTGAGATCGTTGACGCCGTAACGTTTGCCAGCAAAGTTTCCGCACTTGCGGTTACAAAATTTGGCGCGCAGACGGGAATGCCCACCTATGGGGAGGTTGCGGCGTATGATTGGTCGAGCCTCGGGCTTTCTGACAGACCAGACGGAGACATGCAAGGTCCGATCTTATCCAGGGAGAGATGAGAGTGAAATACGTCATTTTGGATGTGGATACGGGGATTGATGATGCCCTTGCCATTGCCTATGCGGTACAGTCCCCCGAATTGCGATTGCTTGGCATTACGACCTGCTATGGGAACGTTTCGGTGGAAGAAGCAACCCGCAATACACTGCAGGTGCTCGACATTCTGGAAGCTGAGGAGATCCCGGTTGTTCCGGGGGCGGACAAGCCGTTCGCCCGTGAACACGTGAATGAAGCGGGCAGACGAATCCACGGTCAAAACGGATTGGGCAATACCAGCCTGCCGTCGCCCCGGAGAACCGCCCGGTCCCAGCAGGCAGCCGAGTTTATCGTGTCAACAGTCAGGGAATATCCGAATCGGGTCACATTGATTACTGTCGGCAGCCAAACCAACTTGGCGTTGGCGATTCAAAAGGATCCTGCGATTGTAGATTTGGTAGAGCGCGTTGTGATTATGGGAGGCGCGGTTACGGTTCCGGGGAATGTAACCCCTTATGCGGAGGCCAATATTTATGCAGATCCGGAAGCGGCATCCCTGGTCTTTCAATCGGGGATCCCGATCACGCTGGTGGGACTTGACGTCACGATGCAGACCCTTTTGACCAGAACGCACGTGCAGGACTGGCGAGCCCTGAACACGCCTTTCAGCCGCTTCCTCGCGGACATTTGCGATTATTATATCGACGCCTACCATCAATTTGACCCTTCTCTGGGCGGGTGCGCCCTGCATGACCCGCTGGCTGTAGGTGTCGTGATCGATCCTTCTTTTGTCAAGTGTGTCCCCATGCACGTGCGGGTTGACCTGGAAGGCGAGGTTTCCAAAGGCAGAACCGTGCAGGTTCATCAGGCAGAACCAAACATGGAAGTTTGCCTTGAAGTCGATGTTGAGCGGTTTGTGTCCCATTTTTTACAGCGGGTATGCAAGTCTGACTGCAAGGCCGATCAGGTTGCCGTACGCTAAAAGGGGGCGGCAGGAGTGCAGACGGGCGTTAAGCTGCCGCGCGTTGAGGGGGTGAAACAGAGCCTGTCGAGCATTTATGGAACTGGCGGGCGTGGATAAATTTTTCCATGTGTGTGGAATAGTAACAGGAAAGAGATCCGTACTGCGTATTTGGAAACCGTAAAGACTGGCGACTCTGACACAAGTTTTGTAAAATGGTTTGTTGTGTTACCAGAGCTTGTCGAAAATTGATGCGAAGGTGAGGAAAGACGGATGAAAACCAGAACGATCGCAAAAGTACTGTTGGCGGGAACGCTTTCCGCTTCCCTCGTGCTTGCAGGCTGCGGCGCCGCTTCCAAAAAGAAGGAAGGGGCTCCCGACGCAGGCGCGGGCGAACAAGTCAAACAAAAGATTCGGGTGGCGATGGTGACCGATACGGGCGGGGTGAACGACAACTCGTTTAACCAGTCCGCCTGGGAAGGTATGAAGCGGTTGGAAAAGGATTTGGGCCTGAAGGTGCAATATGCCGAATCCAAGAAAAAAGAGGATTATGTGCCGAACCTCAACGGTTTCGTCAAAGACAAATGGGATCTCACCTGGGCGATCGGCTACCTGATGGCGGAAGACCTCAAGCGGGTGGCAGCCGAAAATCCGAATACCAAGCTGGCGATCGTCGACTCCAACCTGGACGGCAATATCCCGTCTAACGTGACCGCGGTTACGTTCAAAGAACAGGAAGGATCGTTCTTGATGGGCGTGATCGCAGGTTCGATGACGAAATCGAACAAAGTCGGGTTTATCGGCGGGATCAAGGTGCCACTGATCGAAAAATTCGAGTACGGTTTCCGTGCCGGCGTTCACGCGGTCAATCCGAACGCGCAGGTGGTCACCGCTTACGTGGGTGCGTTTAACGATGCTTCGAAGGGGAAAGTGCAGGCTGGCGCGATGTATCAAAGCGGGGTGGACGTGATTTTCCACGCGGCTGGCGCAACGGGTGACGGCGTATTTTCAGAAGCGAAAGAACGCGGCAAAGGATTCTGGGTGATCGGCGTCGACCGCGACCAGTCGTATCTGGCGCCTGACAATACGCTCAGCTCGATGATCAAGCGGGTGGACAACGCGGTCTACAGCGTGTCGAAGGATCTGGCAAACGGTATTTGGAACGGCGGCAAACAAGTCGAACTCGGCCTGAAAGAGGACGGGGTCGGCTATGCGCCCACCACCAGCAAAAATACGCCGGCTGACGTGGTTGCAAAAGTGGAGGATTACAAAAAGCAGCTGATTGAAGGCAAGATCAAAGCGCCGGGGACGGCGGCCGAATTTGAGCAGTTCAAGGCTACGTTCAAGAAGTAACTGGCGGCGCCCTTTCGTTCCGCGAAAGCGACGGAATGCGCTTCGGCCAATCCCCGATCGCTTTTGCGGAACCCATAACTGGATTTGGAAAGGCGAGTTGTCACGCTCGCCTTTTTTCTGGTGTCAGGAACAGCGGGACAAAACATCCTGTTTCAAGGGGGGATCGGTGTGGCGGCGGTAGTGGAGATGCTAGGCATTACCAAACGGTTTCCGGGGATCGTGGCGAACGACAAGATCAACTTGGTCGTGGAACAAGGCGAGATTCACGCTTTGCTGGGAGAAAACGGGGCCGGCAAATCGACGCTGATGAATATCCTGTTCGGCCTGTACCAGCCGGATGAAGGCACGATCCGCATCCGAGGCACGGAAGTCAAAATTACGGACCCGAACATGGCGAACCGGTTGGGAATCGGCATGGTGCATCAACATTTCATGCTTGTTCAGCCGTTTACGGTTACAGAAAATATTATCCTCGGCAGCGAGGTGACGAACGGACCGTTCCTCGATCTGGCGAAAGCGGAGCGGCAGGTGGCGGAACTGTCAAAACGCTACGGGCTGGACGTCGACCCGCAGGCGAAGATCGAAGACATTTCGGTCGGCATGCAGCAGCGGGTGGAGATTTTGAAGACTCTGTACCGCGGTGCGGACATTCTGATTTTCGATGAGCCGACAGCCGTGCTGACACCGCAGGAAATCCGGGAATTGATGCAGATCATGCGCAACCTTGTAAAAGAGGGCAAATCGATCATCTTTATCACGCACAAATTGAAGGAAATCATGGCCGTTTGTGATCGGGTGACGGTGATCCGGCGGGGAAAATATATCGGCACTGTACCGGTGAAGGAAACCAACCCGAACCAGTTGGCCAACATGATGGTCGGCCGCGAGGTGACATTTGCCGTACAAAAACGGCCCGCCAATCCGGGGCCGGCGGTGCTCGAACTGAACGCGGTGGAAGCTGAGTCGAACCGCGGGGTGAAGGGGCTGAACGGCGTTTCGCTGACCGTGCATGCGGGAGAGATCGTCGGCATTGCCGGTGTCGAGGGAAACGGCCAGCGGGAGCTGATCGAGACGATCACCGGACTGCGGAAAGTCACGGCCGGTTCGATCCGTTTGAACGGCAACGACATCACCAACCGGACACCGCGTGAAATTGCGGAGGCGGGCGTCGGCCACATTCCGGAGGACCGGCACAAAAGAGGGCTGGTGCTCGACTATTCGATCGGCGAAAACATGGTGCTCAACACCTACTACAAGCCGCCTTTTGCAAAATCGGGCATTTTGCAGTTTGACCAGATTTTCTCGCACGCGCGACGCCTGATCGAGATGTTCGATGTACGGACTCCCAGCGAGTATACGCGCGCTCGTGCCTTGTCCGGCGGGAACCAGCAAAAAGCGATCATTGCGAGGGAGGTCGACCGCGATCCGGATCTGTTGATTGCCGCCCAACCGACGCGGGGCCTGGATGTGGGAGCGATCGAATTTATCCATAAAAAATTGGTCGAGCAGCGGGACAACGGCAAGGCGGTGCTGTTGGTCTCGTTTGAGCTGGATGAGATTATGAGCCTCTCCGACCGGATCGCCGTGATCTACGAAGGGCGGATCGTCGCCGTGGTGAAACCGGAGGAAGTGGATGACCAACAACTCGGCCTGTTGATGTCCGGGGCGACCGCGCAGCAGGCGGGAAAGGAGGCGGCGCCGGGTGCAACGCATTAATCCGCAACGCATCAACACAGGACGGAACTCGTTCCTCGTTCCTTTGATCTCCATATTGCTGGGGTTGTTGGCGGGCGCGATCATGATGATCGCGATCGGCTATGATCCGGTGGCCGGCTATTTAGCATTGTTCGGCGGAATTTTTGGCAGTCTTTACAATATCGGAGAAACGCTGCGGGCGGTCACACCGTTGATCTATACCGGACTGGCGGTTGCGTTCGCGTTTCGCACCGGCCTGTTTAACATCGGGGTGGAAGGCCAGTTTATCATCGGCCAACTGACGGCCGCTTATATCGGGGCCGCCTGGAGTTTGCCGCCGGTCGTGCACGCGCTGGTGGCGATCCTGTTTGCGATGCTGACGGCCGGAGCCTGGGCGGGCATCGCCGGTTACCTGAAGGCGCGGCTGCAGATTCACGAGGTGATCACCACGATCATGCTGAACTACATTGCCTTGAACCTGTCCAACTATTTGATCCGCGCCTATTTTCACGGGCAGCAGGAAAATACGCCGCCGATCCGGCCGAGCGCGTCGCTGGAGATGCCGATTTTGTCCCAACTGTTCGATAACGCGCGGCTGCATTGGGGCATCCTGATTGCCGTCGGGCTGGCGGTCATCGTGTACTGGCTGCTGTTCCGTACGACCAAGGGATATGAACTGCGGGCAGTCGGATTCAATCCGCATGCGGCGGAGTATGCCGGAATGAACGTGTCCCGCAATGTCGTTACGGCGATGGCTGTGTCCGGCATGTTGGCGGGTGCCGGGGGGGCGGCCGAGACGCTCGGCGTATATGGGTATTTTGGCATCCAAGGCGGATTTTCTGGCGTCGGTTTCGATGGCATTGCGGTCGCCTTGATCGGCGGCAACCATCCGTTTGGCGTGATTTTGTCGGGGTTGCTGTTCGGTAGCCTGTCGTACGGGTCATCCAGCATGCAACGGCTGGAAGGGATTCCGACTGAAATCATTCGCGTCGTGATCGCGCTGATTATCCTGTTCGTGGCGGCCGCCTCGTTTGTGCAGTGGCTGATCGGCCTATTTCGACGGAAAGGGCAGGAGGTGAAGCGCTCGTGAGCTGGACGAACCTGTTGGAGATCATCCTGAACAACACGATTCTGTACGCGACACCGTTGATCCTGGCCGCTCTCGGCGGTGTGATGTCGGAACGGTCGGGAATTGTCAATATCGCGCTGGAAGGCTTTATGATCATCGGGGCGTTTGCCGCAGCAGTGACGACCATCTTCACCGGCGAAACATTGGGGCTCGCCGGGCTGGCGCCATGGCTCGGCCTGTTGGCGGCGTTTCTGATGGGGATTCTGTTCGCCGTGCCGCATGCGGTCGCGACCATCCATTTTCGGGCGGATCAGGTGGTGTCCGGTGTCGCGTTAAACTTTCTGGCAGCCGGGTTCTCGATTTTCATGGTGAAAAATCTGTTTGACGGAGCGGCGCAAACGACGACCGTCCAACATCCGTTCGAAAAAATCCGAATCTCCGGCTTGACCGACATCCCGGTCGTCGGGAAAGGGATTTTTTTCGCCTACCCGACATCGTACCTGGCCATCCTGCTGGTGATCATCGTCTACATCGTCCTGTATCGAACTCCGTTTGGGCTGCGAATTCGGGCTTTGGGCGAGCATCCGCACGCGGCTGACTCGGTTGGCATCCGCGTTTATCTGTACCGCTATATTGCCGTCTTGCTGGCAGGCGGTTTGGCGGGACTGGGCGGGGCCAGCATGTCGATTGCTGTCACAAGCAACTTCCAGCACAATACGATCGCCGGACACGGCTTTATGGCACTGGCGGCGATGATCTTTGGCAAATGGCATCCGGTCGGGGCGATGGGGGCCGCCTTGTTTTTCGGGTTTGCCACGGCGCTGGCGGCGTCCGGACAGGTGATCGGGCTGACCAATTATGTACCGGCCGAATTTTTGATCATGCTGCCGTATGTGCTGACTATTTTGGCGCTTGCCGGCGTGGTTGGTCGCGCGAATGCACCGTCCGCGTTGGGAAGACCGTTTCTCAAAGGCGAACGATAGAGCACGCTCTAAGGGGCGTGCTTTTTCGTATAAAAAAGCGGTGGTTTTGGGTAATGTTCGGATTTGACAGATGAACTGAATCCTGATAGAGTAGACGAGGGAATTTTAGCCCCTGAAACACGAACATTATATGTGCTCATGTGACTGGTGGCTGCATGTCACTTTGCTGGGCCATAGCAGGAGGGGATGCAACGTGCCATATGATGTGATTATTGTCGGCGCAGGTCCCAGCGGGATCTTCGCTGCTTACGAACTGACGCTGTTGAATCCGAACTGCAAAGTGTTGCTGATCGATAAAGGCCACGATATTTTTCACAGAAGCTGCCCGATTTTGCAAGAAAAATTAGTCAAATGCCCGCCGCCCACCAAGATGAAAGAATATGCGGGCTGTCTGCCGGCGTGTTCGATCACGTCCGGTTGGGGCGGGGCCGGTGCGTACAGTGACGGAAAGTTTAACCTGACCACCGAGTTCGGCGGCTGGATGCAGGATTATCTGCCTCCGTCGAAAGTGCTGGAACTGATCGAGTATGTGGACCGGATCAACCTGGAACACGGGGCGACGCTGGCGATCACCGACCCGACTACCCCGGCTGTCGCAGCGATCGAACGGAGGGCGGCTGCTGCCGGTCTGAAACTTCTGAAGGCGCGCGTGCGTCACTTGGGGACGGAAGAGAACCTGAAGATCCTGACCAATATTTACCACACACTGGAAAACAAGATCGAAACAAGGTTCAAGACGCTGGTCGACGACATTCTGGTGGAAGAATTACCGGGCAGTACGGCGAAGCAGAAAGCATACCGCGTCACCGGCGTCCGCTTGAAAAGCGGGGAGGAACTGCGGGCCGACCGGGTGATCATCGGGCCGGGACGCGACGGTTCGCAATGGCTGGCGGATATTTTGAAACGGCGCGGCCTGACGATGACCAACAACCAGGTGGACATCGGGGTGCGTGTGGAAACGTCCGATGTGATCATGCAGGAGATTAACGAACACCTGTATGAAGCGAAGTTTGTGTTCAACACGTCTGTCGGAACCCGTGTCCGCACGTTCTGCGCCAACCCGAGCGGACATGTGGTGGTCGAGAACCATTCGGGCGTAATGACCGCCAACGGTCACGCGTACAAGGACCCGGCTCTCGGCAGCCGCAATACGAATTTTGCTTTGCTGGTGTCGCATACGTTTACCGAACCGTTCGACAAACCGATCGAATACGCGAAAGAGATCAGCCGGCGCGCCAATGACCTGTCGAACGGCTCCGTGATCGTGCAAAAATACGGCGATATCCTGAAAGGCCGCAGGTCGACCGAAAAGAGAATCCGAGAAGGGTTCATCGAGCCGACCTTGAAAGAAGCGGTACCGGGCGATCTCGGCCTGGTGCTGCCGTACAATACGATGAAATCGTTAATTGAAATGATGGAAGCGCTCGACAAGGTGACGCCGGGCATCGCATCGGAACACACCCTGTTTTATGGCGTGGAAGCGAAATTTTACAGCGCCCGTCCGCGCCTGACGGATCACTTCGAGACGGAAGTCCGGGGCTTGTTCGCGATCGGCGACGGAGCGGGCATCACCCGGGGGTTGGCGCAAGCATCCGCCGCCGGTGTACACGTTGCACGGCATATTGCTTCCACATTGCCGAAGAAAGTGCAGATGGCAGCCAACTGATTTTTTCGCATGAGGCCGGTGAGAGATTGCGGTTCACCGGCTTTGTATTGTCTTGCAGAAGCCAAGCGTCACGGAACAAAAATCTTTTCATGCCGATACTCCCCATCCGTTTCCCGAACGGCAATCACAGCCCCATTCTCCACCGGTTCAAAATACTCCATTTTTTCAACCGGCCAATTCATTAAAAAAGCCAGCAGCATCTGAATGAAAGCGGCATGCGTCACGACGATCAGGTTCTCGTATCGTTGTTGCTGCATCAGCCGCTGGACAATCGTATGCATAAACAGGGTCGAACGGAGATATACATCTGCCAGGGATTCCCCGTTCAGATAACGAAAGTAGAAGCGGCCCGCCGCTTGAAACTCCTTTTTCGATTCGAGGGTTCGATTGTTGAAATCGTACAGGTTCCCCCACTCCCATTCGCGCAGCAGCGGATTTTCATAGAAAGGGGTGCCGGTCGGCAGTAGGGAGTGGATCGCTTGCGCTGTTTCGATGGTTCTGCGATACGGAGAGGAGTAAAGGATGCTGCTGCCTTTTGCCAAATCCCTGATAAATTGTGCGGTGGCCGCGGCCTGCTGCCGGCCCGATTCGGTAAGAGCATGTTTTGAATCATGCGTATGGGCCATGCGAAAACGGTCTACATTATGCTCGGCTTCGCCATGGCGAATCAGATACAGGTTCATTGTTCCTCCCCCATCCTGTCAGTTCCCTGGAGATCTGATTTCATCCTAACAAAAAGTATTTGAAAAATCAAATCAATTGAGATAAAATAAAAAACAGAGCAAGACATACCGACCGGTTGGTTTGTCTGCAAGCAGGGGGGATCGTCTGATGAATTTTGCGTACAGCGATAGGGTGAAAGCGTTACAGGAGCGTTTGATTCAATTCATGGATGAAGTGGTGTATCCGAATGAGAAAACGTATGAGCAGCAGCTGAATGAAGCCCCGACCCGCTGGCAAATTCCGCCGATCATGGAGGAGATGAAAGCCAAGGCAAGGGCGGCCGGTTTGTGGAATCTGTTTTTGCCTGAAAGCGAATGGGGAGCGGGTCTGACGAACCTGGAGTATGCACCGTTGTGCGAGATTATGGGGCGCTCCTTCATCGCGCCGGAAGTGTTCAACTGCAGCGCACCGGACACCGGGAACATGGAAGTGCTGGTCCGCTATGGCACGAAAGAGCAGCAGGAGAAGTGGCTGGTCCCCCTCCTGAACGGGGAAATCCGTTCCTGTTTTTCGATGACCGAGCCGGAAGTGGCCTCTTCTGATGCTACGAATATTGAAGCGAGTATTGTAAGAGACGGCGATGAATACGTCATTAACGGGCGGAAGTGGTGGTCATCCGGTGCCGGCGACCCTCGGTGCAAGATTGCGATTGTGATGGGAAAGACCAATCCGAACGCCCCCCGGCACGAACAGCAATCGATGATTCTCGTTCCGCTCGACACGCCGGGTGTCAAAATTGAGCGAATCCTGCCGGTATTCGGATATGACGACGCGCCGCATGGGCATGCGGAGATTACATTTGACAATGTGCGTGTGCCGGCAAGCAATATCATTTGGGAAGAAGGAAAAGGGTTTGCGATTGCGCAAGGCCGACTCGGACCTGGGCGGATCCACCACTGCATGCGCTTGATCGGGTTGGCCGAACGGGCGCTTGAGCTGATGGTGGCGCGTGCGAAAAATCGGGTTGCTTTTGGCAAACCATTGGCGGAACAAGGAGTGATCCAGGAGTGGATTGCCGACTCTCGGATCGAGATTGAGCAAGCCCGCCTCTTGACGTTAAAGGCTGCGTACATGATGGATACAGTTGGGAACAAAGTCGCACGAAAGGAAATTGCAATGATCAAAGTGGTGGCGCCGAATATGGCATTGAAGGTGATTGACAGGGCCATCCAGGTGCACGGGGCCGCCGGGGTCAGCGAAGATTTCCCGCTTGCCAGGATGTGGGCGACGATCCGGACATTGCGTCTGGCAGACGGGCCGGATGAAGTCCATCGTGCCGCCATTGCAAAGCTGGAGTTAAAAGCCCATCAGTCGGGTGATGCCAATGGCTGATCAAACACAAGCAAGGCAGGTCCTGCAGGATACGATTCCTGTCCGTAAAGGAGAGGAATTGAATTTGCAACGATTGGAGACCTTTCTGCGCCAACACATCGAAAATTTGCCTGATTCACCGCTGGAAGTGAAACAATTTGGGACAGGAGCTTCCAATTTGACGTACGCACTTCGCATCGGGGATTGGGAAGCGGTGCTTCGCCGGCCTCCGCTTGGTCCCGTAGCCCCCAAAGCGCATGACATGGCCCGTGAATACAAGATCTTGAGCAAGCTGCATCCTGTGTTTCCGCTTGCTCCCAAACCATTTTTGTTTAGCGATCATGAGGAGATCGTGGGCAGTCCGTTTTTTTTGATGGAGAGACGGTATGGGGTTGTATTGGATCCCGGATTTCCGGAACCTTATACCCCGACACGGGAACTCTGCCAACAAATCTCGCAAACGATGGTCGATCGGCTGGTGGAACTTCACAGTATCGACTATCAGGCGGCAGGCCTGGGGGAAATCGGGTATCCTGAAGGGTTTATGGAACGTCAGGTGCACGGTTGGATTGGTCGCTATGAACGGGCGAAAACGGATGAAGTGCCGGGCGTGGATGAACTGAAACGGTGGATGGTCGACCATCTTCCTGTTTCTCCCCCGCCGGCCGTGATCCATTACGATTACAAGCTGAACAATGTGATGTTTGACGCAGCCGATCTGAGCCAAATGGTCGCGATTTTTGACTGGGAAATGACGACCATTGGAGACCCCCTCGCCGACTTGGGCTGTGCTTTGAGTTATTGGACGCAGGAGGATGATCCGGATGTTCTCAAGCAATGGCGGGGGAAGCCTTCCGTAACTCTGCTGCCAGGGTTTATGTCGCGTGAACAGTTTATTGAAGCCTATGCAAAAAAAAGCGGACGGGATGTTTCGCAGATCCATTTTTATTTGACGTTTGCCTACTTCAAGCTGGCGGTGATCATTCAGCAAATTTATTACCGTTGGAAAAAGGGCCAGACACAGGATGAACGGTTCGCGGCGTTCGGCGATTTCGCCCGCAGTTTGCTACTTCGGGCGCAGGAATTATCGCAATGACAATGAGTCCTGGAGGGATCGGGTGTGCAGTTTCGCTTGACGGAAGAACAGAGGATGATTCAGAAGACGATCCGGCAATTCGTCGAACGGGAGTTGATGCCGTTGGAGCCGGAGGTGCTCCGCAATGAGCGGCAGGGAAAACCGGGAATTACGCAGGAAAAAATCAGGAAACTGCAGGAGAAAGCAAGAAGCGCGGGGTTCTGGGGCATCAATACGCCGGAGGAGTACGGGGGCGCCAATCTGGGAGCCTTGATGCAGGCGATCGTTTTGATGGAAACAGGCAGAACGTTCGTGCCGTTCCGGTTTGGCGGCCATGCGGACAATATTCTCTACTACTGCAATGAGTGGCAGAAGCAAAAATATTTGATCCCTACCATCAATGGCGAGCGGAAGTCCTGCTTTGCCCTGACCGAGCCCGGCGCCGGTTCCGATCCCTCGAATATCCGGATGCGGGCCGAAAAAGTCGGCAAGCACTATGTTCTGAACGGCGAGAAAATCTTTATCACCAACGGAAACGAAGCCGATTTTGCGATGGTGTTTGCGGTCACCAACAAGGATGTAAAGGGGCACGGCGGCGTCACCTGTTTTCTGGTCGACAGGGAAATGGGGTGGCGCTCCGAACCGATCCAGACGATGGGGGAGTGGGGACCTGCTTCCCTGATCTTTGAAGATGTGCGGGTGCCGGAAGAAAATATTCTGGGTGAGCTGCATGGCGGTTTCCGTTTGGGGCTGGAATGGATTTCCTACGCCCGCTGGGTGGTGGGAGCGATTGCAGTCGGAGCGGCGGAGCGGCTGCTGCAGATGGCGATCGATTATTCCAAGCAGCGGGTTACGTTTGGCCAGCCGATTGCGGAAAGACAGGCGATCCAATGGATGATTGCCGATTCGGCGGTTGAAATTGAAGCGGCCAAATGGCTGGTTCTAAACGCGGCCTGGAAGCTCGATCAAGGGGAAGACAATCGGCATTATGCGTCGATTGCCAAGCTGTACGGAGCGAATATGGGCAACCGGGTGGTCGACCGGGTTCTCCAGATCCACGGAGGCATGGGATATACGAAGGAACTGCCGATCGAACGCTGGTACCGGGAAGCGAGACTTTGGAGAATTTATGACGGAACGGATGAAATCCAGCGTTTGATTATCTCAAGAAATTTGCTGAAAGGTCATGTGAAAGTGGGAGAGCTGTTATAGACCCCGCTATCATGCGAGGCGGAAAGTTCGCGGGCGGTCGCTTGAATCCCAAACGACCATTGAACGAAACAACGGAACATACTATAATGATAAAAAATTTAACCGACCAGTCGGTACAAACCATGGGAGAGGTACACATATGTACGAAACTGTAAACTACCGTGTTGAGAACCGGATTGCCACGATCCAAATCTGTGTTCCGCAGAAAATGAACGCGTTGAATCTAGCGGTGCATCGTGATCTGTATGCCGCTTTTTCCGCCGCCAATGAAGACGCGGACGTTCGCTGCATCGTCCTGACCGGGGAGGGGAGAGCGTTCTCGGCGGGGGCAGACCTGTCCGAATTTGACGGCACAATTGAAAAACCGGATTACGCATCCTACTTGAAAGATACGTACAACAACCTGCTTCGTCTGATGATGCAGATCAAAAAACCGATTCTCGCAGCCGTTAATGGTGCGGCGGCCGGAGCCGGTCTCAGCCTCGCGTTGGCCTGTGATTTTCGCGTGGCGTCGCAAGATGCCAAATTGTCTCTGGCGTTTATCAAAATCGGCTTGATCCCGGATGCGGGTGCCTGCTTTTTCATGCCGCGGCTGGTGGGCCTGGGGAAGGCGATGGAACTGGCCGCTCTCGGCTCTGCCATCACGGCGGAAGAAGCGGAAAAAATCGGGCTAGTGAACAAAGTGCTGCCCGCCGGCAGATTTGCGGAGGGGGTGGCCGAGTTTGCCGGGCAGCTGGCCGATCTGCCGACACTTGCTTTCGGCAAGATGAAAGAGATCATGTACAAAAGCATGGAAAACGATCTGGACACGGTCTTGCGATGGGAAGAGGAAGGGCAGAACTTCGCTGGCGCGACCCTGGACCACCGGGAGGGAGTCATGGCTTTTCTGGAAAAGAGAAAGCCGACGTTCAAAGGTGTATAGGAGAGGAGAAGGGGACAATATGTTTCAACCGGAACTGTTAAAAGACAAAGTGGTGCTGATCACGGGCGGCGGCACCGGACTCGGCCGGGCGATGGGCGAAAGGTTTCTGCAGTTGGGGGCCAAGTTGGCGATCACCAGCCGCCGCGAGGAAGTTTTGCAAACGGCAGCGAGAGAAATGAGCGCTGATGGGGGAGAAGTATTCTATACCTGTTGTGACGTTCGGGACGCATCGCAAGTCAGCCAAATGGTCGATGCGGTTGAGCAGCATTACGGCCGCATCGATGTGCTTGTGAACAATGCGGCGGGCAACTTTGTCAGCCCGACAGAACGTCTGTCGCCCCGAGCTGTGGATGCGATTTTGGGAATCGTGCTGCACGGGACTTTCTATACAACGCTGGAAGTCGGCAAGCGTTGGATTGAGCAGAAGAAAGGCGGCGTCATGCTGAATATTGTGACCACCTATGCGGAGACAGGCTCCGGCTATGTGGTGCCGTCGGCGGCCGCCAAGGCTGGCGTTGTGGCGCTGACCCGCTCGCTTGCCGTCGAATGGGCCAAGTACGGAATTCGCCAGGTCGCGATTGCTCCTGGTCCGTTTCCGACAGACGGTGCGTGGAGCCGTCTGGCGCCGACCCCGGAACTGTCCGAGTCGTTGGTTCGGCGGATTCCCTTGCGCCGCGTGGGGGAAAAAGAGGAACTCGGCAATCTGGCCGCTTTTCTCATATCGGATTACGCGGGCTATATTAACGGCGAAGTGGTCACCATCGACGGTGGCGAATGGCTGCAAGGGGCGGGGCAGTTCAACGGACTGATGGACCTGTCGGAAGCGGATTGGAAGGTACTGAGCGAGTTGACACGCAAAGGGAAATAGCGAACGAATCGGCGGGGGCGGTGAAGCGGATGAAAGCGATTCAGTTTCGGGAATATGGCAAGCCCGATGTTTTGCAACTGGTTGACGTTCCGGCACCGGCATTGAAACCGGGTTGTGTGCTGGTGCAAGTCAAGGCGGCCGGAGTGAATTTTGCCGATACGATGCGCCGCCGCAACCAGTATTTAGCGAAGACTTCCTTGCCTTATATACCGGGTTCGGAAGTTGCAGGAGTGATCATAGAAGTGTCCCCCGATGTCACCAAATTCAAGTCAGGGGACCGTGTGGTGGCTTTGACCGACCAGGGGGGCTATGCCGAGTATGTGGCCCTGCACGAAGATGAGATCATACCCCTGCCGGAACGTGTCGATTTTGACCAGGCTGCCGCCAGCTTGCTGCAGGGGCTTACCGCCTATCATATTTTGCGGACATCGGGGCAATTGGCGGCAGGGGAATCCGTATTGGTTCACGCCGCGGCCGGAGGAGTGGGAACGTTGGCCGTCCAGTTGGCGAAGCTACTGGGCGCGGGGCAGGTGATCGCCACGGCAAGCAGTCCGGATAAACTGGAACTCGCCCGTTCGCTGGGCGCCGATGCCGGGGTGAATTATACGGATGAAAATTGGGACGAGCAGGTGGTTGACCTGACCGGCGGGAAAGGTGTCGATATCGTTCTTGAGATGGTGGGCGGGGAGATTTTCCGAAAAAGCTTGCAGTGCCTGGCTCCCTTCGGACGGCTTGTCATTTTTGGCAGGGCCGGCAAGGAAGTGGCCCACTTCGATCCCAGCCTGTTAATGAAACGCAACACGACTGTGACCGGGTTCTGGCTGCCGCGTATTATGCAGCGCCCCGCACTCTATCGGGAGAGTGTCGCGGAACTGCTCAACTATTTGGGCCAGGGGAAACTGAAAGTGATCATCGGCCACAAACTGCCGTTGGCAGAGGCGAGAACCGCCCACGAACTGCTGGAAGGGCGGCAGACAACAGGCAAGGTAGTTCTAATACCTTAACATGAATTCGGTATTGACCGGCAGCGAAGTGAGAACCCGATTTTCCACAGTTGATGATGCCTCTTTTTTCAGATTGTACAGTTTCAAATGAAACAGGAAAGGGACAATTCCGGTTGAATTTGCAAAAAAGTGATCGAATGGGAAGCAAAAGAGGAGAATTTCGGCTGGATTGACGGACGGGTCTTGTGACATCGACAGACATTCGAATGTTGCAAGAAGCAGATACCAAACGGTTGGTATGCGGCCTGCAACGAGCGGAGGCCGGTTCAATCGCCGAACAGTCGGGTTGTAATGAGACGGGGGATGGAAATGAGGTTCGCCAACAAAGTGGCAATCGTAACTGGGGCTGGGAGCGGCATTGGCCGTGCGAGCGCCCAACAATTCGCCCGTGAAGGTGCCAGGGTGGTTGTTGCGGATGTGAATCCCGAATCCGGAGCCATGACAGCCGCTGCAATAAAAGAACGAGGAGGAGATGCGGTTTTCATTCCTGTTGACACCTCCTCCTATGAAAGCGTCGCATCGCTTGTTCAACAAACACTGGGGACTTACGGACAATTGGATATCATGTTCAACAATGCGGGGATCGTGAACGCGCAATATGCTGTCCACGAGATGCCAGTTGAAGAATATCATCGAACGGTAGCGGTGAATCAACATGGGGTTTTTTACGGAATCAAGGCCGCAGCCAACGCGATGAAAGATCGCGGAGGGGTGATCATCAATACGGCCTCCATCTATGGATATATTGCCGATCGCAAGCAATTCCCCTACCACGCCAGCAAAGGGGCGGTGGTGATGATGACAAAATCGGCCGCTCTCGATCTGGCCCGGTACAACATTCGAGTCGTCGGAATTGCGCCGGGCTTGATCGAAACCGGCATCGTCAGCGAGTGGAGGAAGAACCCGGCTCTCTGGAGCAAAATTGAAAGGGCGCAGATGAGAGGCAAGGCAGGTACACCGGAGCAAGTCGCTCAGATGGTAGCCTTTCTGGCGAGCGACGAGGCTTCCTTTTTGAACGGACATGTTTTTTGCGTTGATGACGGAGCAGCTTCATTCAAGCGGTAAGCACGAGTAATTTTCTGTCGGCTGCCGTCAAACCGGTGTAGAGAAACACGGCAAGGAGGGAAAGATCATGCTAGCCTGGGTGGTGAAACAACTGGGGGATCCGAGTGAGGCGTTGCATCTCGCGGAAGTACCCAAACCGGATCCGAATTCGGGAGAAGTGCTGATCAAAGTGGAAGCGGTTGCCTTGAATTTTTTTGATATTTTGCAGTGCCTGGGAAAATATCAGGAGAAGCCGCCGCTGCCGTTTACGCCTGGCGCGGAGATTTCCGGAACCATTATGGCGGTTGGAGAAAGCGCTTCTTTCACAGTGGGGCAGCGGGTAGTGGCTACCCCGCCATTGCCGCGGGGAGGTCTCGCAGAATGGGTGGCGGTGCCGGAAGAGTTTGTCTATCCGATTCCCGATTCGTTATCCTGGAATGAGGCTGCGGCGATGTTTATCACCTACCAGACCGCCTACTATGCTCTCCATCGATGCGCCAGACTGCAACCTGGTGAAGTGCTGTTGGTGCATGCAGGATCTGGCGGAGTGGGGTCTGCTGCGATTCAATTGGGAGTGGCTGCCGGGGCGCGTGTGATTGCCACCGCAGGAGGTGCGGAAAAAGTTCAAATTTGCAAAGAACTGGGTGCGGAAGCGGCAATCGATTACCTGACAGAAGATTTTGCAGAGATTGTGAAAATGGTTACAGAAGGGCGCGGGGCAAACGTAATTTTTGACCCGGTTGGCGGTGATACGTTCGATCGCTCCCGAAAATGCATCGCATTTGAAGGGCGTTTGCTCGTCATTGGTTTCGCCGGAGGTCGCATCGCGGACGCCCCCACGAACCACGCTTTGGTGAAAAATTATTCGGTGGTCGGAGTCCATTGGGGCTTGTTCCGGCGCCTGATGCCGGAACGGGTGGCAGAAGCTCATGGGGAACTGATGGCGTTGTACGAACAGGGAGCCATCCGGCCGCTGGTGTTCAGGGAATTTCCGTTTGAAGAGGTTCCGCAAGCCTTGCATCTTTTGGCGGGGCGGAAGACGTGGGGGAAACTCGTCGTGAAGCCGTAACCCGATTGCCAGACTCTTGGTCAGCCCTCTTGCGTCAAGGCGTAAGGGGGCTTTATGCTAGGCATTTGCGCGTATAGGCGCATTTGTGAATTGTTAGGGAGAATGGAGTTGAAACGATTGAAGTCCCGGTCTCAATTATATTTTGTGTTGTGCCTTTTATTTTTCTTATCCGCATCAGTCCTTTGAAGGAGTGACGGTGGACCAGATCACGAAGTTGGTGACCAGCCGGGCGGTGCGTCCGAACGTCGCCATACAAACAGTTGGATGTCTCGGCCCAGTTTTTCGTTTAAATCCGTAAGCCGCTTCCGCCTGGTGTCGAGCAGAAAAAGGAGCCTACAATCAGGACGACTACCATTCTCGGAACTTGCATGATCATGGGAGACCCCGCCGCCTCTCGTCACCGGCTAATGTGCTGTTGGCACGCTTTCCTCTTCCAAAATTAAATATTTTTGGCCTCTAAGTAAGAATAATGAAGTGCAGAGAACACAAACAAACACCCTGCTCTACCTTCTATAACCATTCATGAGCATTTCATAGATCAGTTGAGCTATTTCTTCTTTACTATAGCTTTTTGAAGGATTATACCATTTGTAGGCCCAGTTGCAGGCCCCAAACAGGGTTTGGACCACCAAAGAGGGGTTCCTGTCTACAAAATGTCCGGTTCGTACACCTTCCATGTACAATTCTGTGAGATTGGCATAGTATTTGTCGATAAAGTCAAGAGTCTCTTGAATGATAGATTCCGGCATATTCTTCAGTTCCTCAAAGAATATCCCCATTTCGATCCGATTATCGAGAATAAACAAAATATGCTGATACAGAAATTCTTCAAATTTCCGATGTGCAGGAGCTTCCTTTGCTAGGATTTCATTGGCATATGCATGGACCTTATCCTGTACTTGAACTACAATAGTGTGAATTATTTCTTCTTTATTTTTGAAGTAGTGATAGATAGCTGGGCGCGTGATCTGTAAAATATTTGCTACTTCTTCCAGGCTGGTGCTCTTGTATCCCTTCGTAAAAAAAAGTCGTGCGGCTTCCCTAACAATGATCTGCGGAGTGATATTTCGTGAAGTTTTTCTCAATGCAATCTTCCTTTCATAGGTTTATTAAAAGTTTACAATGCTCTAACCCCATACGCAATGTCTATAGTAGAACAGGTTCCGTACACCCGGTTGGGACACCGCCTTTCAGGAACCGGGGCGGAAGCTCAAAGGCGGTGGACTAGTATACCATGGATAGACGTATCGGCTTGAACGAGTGGTCGGGCTTGTCAAGCCGCCAAGCACAGGCATTGTGGAAGTCATCCCTCGGCGGGACGGAATCGTTATTAAGCACGATTCAACGGAGTGGTGTATCGACTGCAACCGGTCAACGAGAAGCCTGCTGAGGACGGGAAAGCAGACGGGAGGCCGAAAAAAGAGGGCTGCGTTACGACGCAAACCCTCAGCGGATCACCCGTGGTGAATACGGGCGATTCCACCAAAACCAATATCAGTATAACATACATCCCGGCGCCCTATACAGGGGACCAGGGAATTGTCAAGTGACATTTTCTCGGACGAATAAAAGGGACAAAGTCACTGACCGCTTGACACGTCTTTAGTAGAGCTTTTTGCGATGTCCGGGAAGCCAAACGGGACAAGGGCTGAGAAATAAGCGAAAATAATCTTTCCCCCAAAAATCAGCGGAAAACGTACCCTTTCAGACACAAAAATAGGCCGGGTTCCGAAATTCCACCCCAGCCTCTTGATGTGGTTAAAAATAGTAAACAGGCGAGTTCATCCGTGGTAAAATTGTAGTTGACGAAGCCACAATTTTATTTTCTGGAGGGTCGCCTGCTATGGCTATTATACCACAACTGAAACTGTTTGCGTGGAATGAAATTCAAACGCTCGGAGACTTGGAGCGTTTGCGTCTTGTTCTTGAGTATATGCCGGACGAGGAACTCATGAAAGCGCT
>NZ_AQXL01000112.1 GCF_000376225.1 Effusibacillus pohliae DSM 22757 | reverse complement strand
GTTTGAATTTCATTCCACGCAAACAGTTTCAGTTGTGGTATAATAGCCATAGCAGGCGACCCTCCAGAAAATAAAATTGTGGCTTCGTCAACTACAATTTTACCACGGATGAACTCGCCTGTTTACTATTTTTAACCACATCAAGAGGCTGGGGTGGAATTTCGGAACCCGGCCTATTTTTGTGTCTGAAAGGGTACGTTTTCCGCTGATTTTTGGGGGAAAGATTATTTTCGCTTATTTCTCAGCCCTTGTCCCGTTTGGCTTCCCGGACATCGCAAAAAGCTCCTTACAATTTATGCGTTGGATAATGCACTTCCAGCAGCGCCAGTCCGTGCGCAGGGGCCGTGACTCCCGCCCGTTTGCGGTCGCGGGCCTGCAGGATGTCAGGAATCTGCTGCGGATCGATGCGGCCTCTCCCGACATCGACCAAAGTGCCTGCCATGATACGCACCATGTTCCAGAGAAATCCCGATCCTTGCACGGTGATCCTCAGCAAATTCCCCTGTTCCTCGACCGCCACCTGGTCCACACGTCTCACTTTATCCTCAATCGGTGCGGCTGCATTGCAGAAACTGGTAAAATCGTGCTCCCCGGTTAAATGGCCGGCCGCTTGCCGCATTCGCTCCAGGTCCAATTTATAAGGAACGTGCCAGGCATAGCGCCGGCAAAAAACATCCGGAACGGCGCCGCGATCGATCTGGTAACGATACACTTTGCCGCTCGCATCATACCGGGAATGAAACGATTCGGGCACTTCCTGCGCATCCCGCACCACCACGTCAGGCGGCAGATTGGCGTTCATCGCCAGCGGCCATTTTTCCACAGGAATCCGGGACGACGTGAGAAAATTGACGGTTTGCCCCCAGGCATGCACCCCCGCATCGGTCCGCCCAGAGCCGATCACCTGCACCGGTTCGCCGGTAAGCTTGCGGATCGCCTGCTCCAGTTCTCCCTGTACCGTGCGCAGATGCGGTTGGGCCTGAAAACCGTGAAAATCGGTCCCATCATACGCCACCGTCAATTTGATGTTCCTCACGCGGCGCTCACCTTCACTTTGCCATTTGCTTTCGGGCTCCCCCGAAGTACTCGAAATATTCTGCAAAGCTGCACGTTACTTCGGCGGAATGGATTTGGGTTCCCACGAAAGTATTCGGAATGTTCTTCGCAGCTTCACTTCACTTTCGTGGGATAAATTTTCGAGGTTTGCCCGCAGGAGCAAACCCCGTTGTGCTTTACGACCCCCCACGCGAAAAAAGGGCAATGACCCCAGTCATCCCCTTTTCCCGCTTACTTCACCAGTTCAACGATTGCCATCGGCGCTCCGTCGCCGCGGCGAGGACCGATTTTCAGGATCCGCGTGTAGCCGCCTTGCCGTTCCGCGAAACGGGGAGCGATCTCGGCAAACAGTTTTTGCACCGCGTCCTGGCCGGTTTCCGCGTTTGCCGTTTCCGGGCGGACAAACGCAGCCACTTGCCGGCGCGCATGCAGGTCGCCGCGCTTGGCGAGAGAGATCATTTTTTCGGCGATCGAGCGAATTTCTTTCGCTTTCGCTTCCGTCGTTTCGATCCGCTCGTAGATGAACAGGTCGGTCACAAGATCACGGAACAACGCCTTCCGTGCTCCCGTGCGACGATTCAGCTTGCGGTATGCCACTTCAATCCCCTCCTTCGAATCAGGATGATTCGTCCCGCGTTGGCCGCAGGGATGCGGTCGTTCTTAGCGGGCTTCCTCTGCTAATGGTTCATCCCGCGTTCGACGCCGTGCAGCCGACGGTTCCCAGCGGGGTGAACCTTTCTTGCTGTCTCAGTCTTCCTGCCGGAGAGACAGGCCGAGTTCTGCCAGCTTTTCCTGCACTTCCTCAAGCGACTTGCGACCGAGATTCCGCACTTTCATCATCTCTTCCTCGGTCTTCGAGCATAACTCCTGAACGGTGTTGATGCCCGCCCGCTTCAGGCAGTTGTAGGAACGGACGGAAAGATCCAGTTCCTCGATCGTCATCTCGAGCACCTTTTCTTTCTTGTCGTCTTCCTTCTCGACCATAATCTCCGTATCTTTCACTTTATCCGTGAGTCCCACAAACAGCATCAAATGTTCAGTCAGAATTTTGGCAGCCAGGCTGACCGCCTCATCCGGACGAATGCTCCCGTCGGTCCACAGCTCAAGCGTCAGTTTGTCGTAGTTGGTTACTTGTCCGACGCGGGTATTTTCGACGCTGTAATTCACTCGCGAGATCGGAGTGAAAATCGAATCAACCGGAATCACGCCAATTTCCATATCCTCACGCTTGTTGCGATCGGCAGGAACATATCCACGGCCACGGTTTGCCTTGATTTCCATGTAAAACTTCGCCCCGTCAGCCAACGTGGCAATATGCAGATCGGGGTTTAACACTTCCACGTCGGAATCTGCCTGAATGTCGGCAGCCGTTACCACCTTCGGCCCTTCTGCTTCGATTACCAGCGTTTTTTCTTCGTCGGAATGAATCTTTAACGAAAGCCGTTTGATATTGAGGATGATCTCGGTTGTATCTTCGACCACTCCCGGAATCGTCGAGAATTCATGGAGCACCCCTTCAATTTTTACCGAAGTGGCCGCCGCTCCGGGCAAAGACGACAGCAGAATCCGGCGGAGCGAATTCCCGAGCGTCGTGCCATACCCGCGCTCCAGCGGTTCCACCACAAACTTTCCATAAGTGCCTTCGGGGTTAATTTCAACCGCCTCAATTTTCGGCTTTTCAATTTCGATCATGCAGGAACCTCCTTCTCGACAACTGATGCAAGCTGGTACGACGAGCCCGGCACATGCTCATACTGGTCAGAACAGGTAGCGATTAACGCGAGTACAATTCAACGATCATCTGTTCCGCCACAGGGGTGTCGATCTCTTCACGCCCCGGCAGCCGAACGATCCGCCCAGACTTCGCATTCAGATCGCGCTCCAGCCAGCCGACCACCGTTTTGCCCTCAGCCGCTTCCAGGAGTTCCTTGATGCGGGGGGACTCCCAGCTCTTCTCGTTGATGGCGATCACATCGCCGACGTTCGTCAGGTAGGACGGAATGTCGACGCGCTTGCCGTTTACGTTGATATGACCATGCCGCACCAGTTGGCGGGCTTCCGCTCGGGAAGAAGCGAATCCAAGGCGGTACACCACATTGTCAAGACGGCTTTCCAACAGCTGCAGCAAGGTTTCCCCCGTGATCCCCTTGCGGCGGGCAGCTTCCTCATAGTACTTGTGGAATTGCTTTTCCAGTACGCCGTACACCCGGCGCGCTTTTTGCTTTTCACGAAGTTGCAGTCCGTATTCGGACACTTTTTTGCGGCCTTGTCCGTGCTGCCCGGGAGCATACGGACGGCGGTCGATGGCACATTTATCGCTGTAGCAGCGCTCACCTTTCAGATACAGTTTTACGCCTTCACGCCGGCACAGCCGACAGACGGCACCCGTGTATCTTGCCATTCTAGTGTTGACACCTCCTGTTGAGTTTATACTCTTTCACGTATAAAGCGGATCCAATCCGTATATGCTAAAAGTTTCGTTACACGCGACGACGCTTGGGCGGACGGCATCCGTTGTGCGGAATCGGGGTAACGTCCCGGATCATCGCGACTTCCAGACCTGCCGCTTGCAGCGAACGAATCGCCGCTTCCCGACCGGCGCCAGGTCCTTTCACGTAGACTTCGACCGTTTTCATGCCATGCTCCATCGCTGCCTGCGCAGCCGCTTCCGCCGCCATTTGCGCAGCGAACGGAGTCGATTTGCGAGACCCTTTAAAACCGAGTGCGCCCGCGCTTGCCCAGGAGATCGCATTGCCGGCAGGGTCGGTAATGGTCACGATCGTGTTATTGAACGTGGACTTGATGTGCGCAATGCCGGATTCAACATTTTTCCGGTCGCGACGTTTGGTGCGGGTCGCCGTTTTGCCGCGTCCTTTTACCGCTTTTGCCATGCTTTACTTACCCCCCTTTTTACTTCTTCTTGCCGGCAACTGTCCGGCGCGGACCCTTACGGGTACGAGCATTCGTTTTCGTGCGCTGGCCGCGAACCGGCAGACCTTTCCGATGGCGGATGCCACGGTACGATCCGATTTCGATCAGCCGCTTGATGTTCAGCGCGATTTCACGGCGCAGATCTCCTTCCACCGTGTAGTTCTTATCTATCACATCGCGCAGTTTGCTGATTTCTTCTTCCGTCAGATCACGTACCCGAGTATCCGGATTAATTCCGGTGTCAGCCAGAATTTTATTCGCTGTGGAACGACCGATCCCGAAAATATAGGTGAGGCCGATTTCCACCCGCTTGTCACGTGGCAAGTCAACACCTGCAATACGTGCCATGTGTCTGTTACACCTCCTAAAACAATCTCAAACTAAAATTATATACCAATCTGCACATGTATTTCAAACAACTTGGAGGAGAATAGAATCCCCGCACACCGAACGGGGACAGCCGCTCTATCTCTCCGCGCTGACCCAAAACCGACGATCTTCGTTATCCCTGTTTTTGCTTGTGCTTTGGATTTTCGCAGATGACCATGACCGCCCCTTTGCGGCGGATGATCTTGCATTTCTCGCAAATCGGCTTGACTGACGGCCGAACTTTCATCGCGCTGATCCCTCCTTCTCAGCAAGTCGTTACTTAAACCGATAGGTGATGCGGCCACGGGTCAAATCGTATGGCGACAATTCCACCGTGACCCGGTCTCCCGGCAAAATCCGGATATAATTCATACGAATTTTTCCAGAGACGTGGGCAAGAACTTTATGGCCATTCTCCAATTCAACCCGAAACATCGCGTTTGGCAAAGGCTCTATGACAGTACCTTCGACTTCAATCACATCATCTTTCGCCATCTGTGAACTCCCCCTTTGACCTGACATGCTCCGGATGCAGTTGACTTGCAAACCGATTGAGGCAGTATCGCAATTTTGAGTTGGTAACGCGACCTGACTGCTGGATGCTGGTGTAAACCTCCATTGCAAATTCGCCGGTGAAACGGATGTGCTGGATGTTCTTTTTCTTCGGCTGGTCGAACTTCCGCTTGCTTCCGTCCGCCAGCAGCACAAACCGTTCGCTGAGAATGCCGACGACGATTGCGTATTGACCTGTCTCTCTCCCTTTCGTGACTTCCACGATTTGACCGATTAACGGTTCAGGCAACGGTTGGGTCATCACTATTCACCTTTACAGACGGGTCAGAATCTCAGGTCCGTTTTCCGTAATCGCGACAGTGTGCTCAAAATGGGCGGCCAGCGATCCGTCAGCGGTCACCACCGTCCAGTTGTCCGCCAAAGTTTTGCAGTGGTAAGCGCCGACATTCACCATCGGCTCAATCGCAAGCGTCATTCCGACCTTCAAGCGCGGTCCCCGATTGGGAGGCCCATAGTTCGGAATCTGCGGATCCTCATGCATTTGCCTGCCGATCCCATGTCCCACATAATCGCGAACCACGGAAAATCCGGCAGCTTCCACATGTTTTTGGACTGCGTGACCGATATCAGACAGCCGATTTCCTTCGCGGGCCTGTTCAATTCCCTTAAACAGCGCCTCTTCCGTCACCCGCAGCAGGCGAGCCGCCTCGTCTGATATGTTGCCAACCGGATATGTCCAGGCGGAGTCTCCATGAAATCCCTGGTAGTACGCTCCGATGTCGATCGAGATGATGTCTCCCTCGCGCAACACCCGCGGCCCCGGTATTCCATGGACCAATTCCTCATTGACAGATGCACAAATGGAAGCCGGATAACCGTGATACCCTTTAAACGAAGGGGTCGCACCGTGTTTGCGGATCAGTTCCTCCGCAATCTCATCCAGCTCTCGGGTTGTGATTCCGGGCCGAATGGCTTTGGCCAGTTCTTCGTGTGTGAGCGCAACGATTCGCCCGGCCTCGCGCATGATCGCCAGTTCGGTTTTTGACTTGCAGATGATCATTCGACACCTCGAAGGATGTTTGATATCTGGGCAAACACTTCATCAATTTCAGCTTCTCCGTTGACGGAACGGAGCAGACCTCGCGTTTCGTAAAACCGCAACAGCGGTTCCTGCTGCCGAATGTTGACATCCAGTCTCGTTGCGACCGTCTCGACCGAATCGTCTGCACGCTGATACAGTTCGCCGCCGCACTTGTCACATTTTCCTTCCTCTTTCGGAGGATTAAAAATCACGTGATAAGTGGCCCCGCAGGAACGGCAGATGCGGCGGCCCGTCAGCCGCTCCAGCAACGTTTCGCGCTTGACCTCGAGGTGAATCACGACATCGATCTTGCGCCCCATCTCATCCAGCGCTGTTTCCAAAGCTTCGGCTTGGGGAACAGTGCGAGGAAACCCGTCAAGCAGAAAGCCTTTTTTCGTATCCGAACGGCTCAACCGCTCTCGCACGATGCCGATCGTCACTTCATCGGGCACCAGTTGCCCCCTGTCAACATATTCCTTCGCCTTCAATCCAAGCGGAGTTCCTTCCGCCATCGCGGCACGGAACATGTCGCCTGTTGAGATGTGCGGAATGCCAAACTCCTCTACGATTCTTTCTGCTTGAGTCCCTTTGCCTGCGCCAGGCAAGCCCATAAAGATGACTTGCATGTTCCCCGCCTCCCTCAAAAAACCTTCTCTTTTTTGTTTGTTTAACGAATGAACCCTTTGTAGTGACGCTGCAACAGCTGACTTTCCAGTTGCTTCATTGTTTCCAGCGCCACGCTTACCACGATTAACAGCGACGTGCCGCCAAAGTACAGATTCAAGGTCGTAACGTTCGAGAACAGGTACGGGAGCACCGACACAGCCGCCAGGAACAGCGCACCAGCCAACGTAATCCGGTTCATCACGCGGGTGATGAACTGTTCGGTCGGTTTACCAGGACGCACACCGGGAATGTATCCCGAGTTCTTTCGCATCTGGTCTGCCAGTTGTTGCGGATTGATTTGCACAGCCGTATAGAAATACGTGAACCCGATGATCAACAGCACTTCGAGTAAGACATACATCCAGGATCTCGGGCCGAGGTTCGCCACAATCCAGTTCGCCCACGGCTTCGGTTGAAACCAGCTGGCGACCGTCGACGGAAAAATCAACAGCGACGTTGCGAAAATCACCGGAATCACGCCAGCCGCGTTGACTTTCAACGGAATGTGGGTCGTCTGCCCGCCATACATTCTCGGTCCCACCATGCGCTTTGCGTACTGGACAGGGATCCGGCGAACGCCCTGTTGCACATAGATAACGCCGACGATCACAATCAGAATCCCCACCAGCAGCAGCGCCACGTATACCAGGTTGAGGAACAGCCTTTCCGGATGCGTGTAAAACCAAGCGTTGTAGATCTGGTTGATACCCGGCGCGACCCGTGCAATAATCCCGGCGAAAATGATCAGCGAAATGCCGTTGCCAATCCCCTTTTCCGTGATCTGTTCACCGAGCCACATCAAAAATGCGGTGCCTGCCGTCAGCGTGATGGCGATCATAGCGATCGTCGCAAATCCTTTGTCAATGATCAATCCCGGGATCATCCGGTCAAATGACAGCGCAAATCCGACCGCTTGAATCAAGCCGAGGACGACCGTCAAGTAGCGGGTCACCTGGGCCAGCTTGCGGCGGCCGTGCTCCCCTTCTTTCGACCATTCCGCAAACTTCGGAATCACGTCCATCGCCAGCAGTTGGACGATGATCGAGGCGGTGATGTACGGTGTGATCGACATCGCAAAGATCGAAAAGTTTTGCAGCGCACCACCGGAAAATGTGTTCAGGATACCCAAAAACGCGTTTTGCGTTGGGTCGAACAGTCGGGCGTTGACATTCGGAACCGGAATGTAAGAACCGATCCGAAAAACGGCCAGCATGGCCAGCGTGAACAACACACGCCGGCGCAAATCAGGCACTTTAAAAATATTTCGCAGGGTGGAGAACATTTAGATCACCTCGGCCTTACCGCCAGCAGCTTCAATCTTCTCAATGGCCGAAGCGGAGAATCCTTGAGCTTGCACGGTAAGAGCAACTTCGATGTCCCCTTGCCCCAAGATTTTAACGCCATCCTTGATTTTCTTGATGATCTTGGCTTCCAGCAACTTCTCCGGAGTTACCACCGTTCCCGGTTCAAACACGTTCAGTTTGGATACGTTGACTTCCACCAGTTCCTTCTTGAACGGAGCGTTCGTGAAGCCGCGTTTCGGCAGACGACGGTACAACGGAGTTTGACCGCCCTCAAAGCCGGGGCGCACGCCGCCGCCCGAACGCGCCTTCTGGCCTTTGTGACCGCGGCCCGCCGTCTTGCCAAGGCCGGAACCGATCCCGCGGCCTACGCGTTTGCGGGTCTTTCTCGCACCGGGAGCCGAACTCAGTTCATGCAGTTTCATACGTACACCTCCTTGTGCTTGCGCAACGTTTATTCCGTGATTTCTTTCACTTCAACGAGGTGGCTGACCTTGTTCACCATACCTCTGATTGCCGGATTGTCAGGTTGCACAACAGTTTGGTGAAGCTTGCGCAGACCGAGCGTCCTGACGGTGACACGCTGATCCTCCGGACGACCGATCACACTGCGTTTGAGGGTAATCGCCAATTTTTTCGACACGGTATTCCCCTCCTTAACCTAAAAGCTCTTCGACAGTCTTGCCGCGAAGTTTCGCCACTTCTTCCGGGCGCTTCAGCCGTTTCAGACCGTCCAGCGTCGCATGCACCATGTTCAGCGCATTGGACGAACCGAGCGATTTCGTTACGATGTCTTTCACGCCAGCCAGTTCCAGAACGGCGCGCGCCGGACCGCCGGCGATCACTCCGGTACCTTCCGAAGCCGGCTTGATCAACACTTTGCCCGCTCCAAAATGGCCGATCACTTCATGCGGAACGGTGGTTCCAACGATCGGAACCGAAATCAGGTTCTTCTTCGCGTCTTCAATTCCCTTGCGGATCGCATCCGGCACTTCCGCCGCTTTGCCAAGACCGGCACCGACGTGTCCGTTGCCGTCGCCGACGATCACGAGCGCCGAAAAGCTGAACCGGCGACCGCCTTTTACCACTTTCGCTACGCGGTTGATGGCGACCACTTTTTCCGAAAGTTCCAGTTGATTCGGATCAATACGCATGTAGTTTCCCTCCTTCGTGCTTAGAATTCAAGACCCGCTTCGCGCGCAGCATCCGCCAATGCTTGAACCCGTCCATGATAGAGATAGCCGCCGCGGTCGAACACGACCGTTTTGTATCCTTTTTCAAGCGCACGTTTGGCCACCAATTCGCCGACTTTCTGAGCCGCTTGGATATTGCCGCCATTCTCGATCTGATCCCGCAGTTCCTTGTCAACAGTCGATGCGGACACCAAGGTGACGCCTTTTGTATCATCGATCAATTGCGCGTAAATGTGTTGATTGGAACGGAACACGTTGAGACGCGGACGTTCCGGCGTGCCGAACACCTTCTTCCGTACGCGGACGTGACGGCGCTTGCGCGCAATGTTTTTGTCAGGTTTGCTGATCATTCCGTTTCACTCCCTTCAAGCCGCGAGACGATTATTTCTTACCGGTCTTGCCGACTTTACGGCGGATGATTTCGTTCTCGTATTTAATCCCTTTACCTTTGTACGGCTCCGGTTCACGCAGCGAACGAATCTTGGCCGCGAACGTTCCCACTTGCTCCTTGTTGATGCCTTTGATCACCAGCTTGTTGGTGCCTTGCACCTCGATGTCGATTCCCTCTTCCGGAACGATTTCCACCGGATGGGAGAAACCGAGGGACAGGGTCACCTTGTTGTCCGCCTTCGCCGCACGGTAGCCGACGCCGACCAGTTCGAGGGTTTTTTGAAACCCGTTGGTGACGCCTTCGACCATGTTGTTGACAACGGAGCGGGTTGTACCGTGCAGGCTGCGATGCAGCTTTTCGTCAGACGGACGCTCGATCACGATCTGATTGTCTTCGATTTTGACAATCATATCTTTATGCAGTTCGCGGGAGAGCGTCCCTTTCGGTCCCTTGACGGTGATGACGCCGTTGTCATATTTCACTTCGACGCCGCTCGGAATGGCGATCGGTTTCTTTCCAATACGAGACATTCGTTACACCTCCGATCTCGACGAGATTACCAAACGTAGCAAATCACTTCGCCGCCGACGCGAGCACGGCGGGCTTCCTTATCGGTCATCACGCCTTTCGACGTGGACAAAATCGCAATCCCCAATCCGCCCAGGACGCGCGGAATCTGTTCGCGTTTTGCGTAGACGCGCAATCCCGGCTTCGAAATCCGCTTCAGTCCGGTAATCACGCGCTCATTGTTGGCACCGTACTTCAAAAACAGACGGATAACCCCTTGCTTGTTATCCGGAATAAACTCCGCATCCCGAATGAATCCTTCACGCTTGAGAATTTCCGCAATCTGCCGTTTCAGATTCGATGCGGGCACTTCCACTTTTTCGTGACCGACCATGTTCGCGTTGCGGATTCGGGTCAGCATATCTGCAATCGGATCAGTCATCACCATTGAGACTACCTCCTTCCTGTCGCTCCTGATTACCAGCTTGCCTTTTTCACGCCAGGCAATTGGCCCTTGTATGCAAGTTCGCGGAAGCAAATCCGGCACATGCCAAATTTCCGCAAGACGGAATGCGGACGTCCGCAGAGCCGGCAGCGCGTATACGCGCGTACGCGAAACTTGGGTTTCCGTTGGGCCTTGGCGATCATGGACTTTTTAGCCATTGATTGTTACCTCCCATTGTTTGAAGCGCTGCTTCAAATGATTGAGCCCTGCCCATTACGACTGACTGAACGGCATACCAAGCTGTGCGAGCAACTCGCGAGCTTCCTCGTCCGTTTTCGCTGTCGTCACGAATACGACGTCCATTCCGCGCACTTTGTCGATTTTATCATAGTCGATTTCCGGGAAGATTAACTGTTCCTTCAAGCCGAGCGTATAGTTGCCGCGGCCGTCGAACGCTTTCGGCGACACACCGCGGAAGTCACGTACGCGCGGAAGCGCCACGTTGAACAGCTTATCCATGAAGTGGTACATGCGTTCACCGCGCAGCGTCACTTTGACGCCGATCGGCATGCCTTCGCGCAGTTTAAAACCGGCGATCGATTTCTTCGCGCGGGTGATAACCGGTTTTTGACCGGTGATTTGCTGAATATCCTCAACGGTTGCATCCAAGGCTTTCGGGTTTTGGATTGCTTCGCCGAGACCCACGTTCACCACGATCTTTTCCACCTTGGGAACCTGCATCACGTTCTTGTAGTTAAATTTCTGCATCAGAGCAGGAATCACTTCGTTTTTAAACCGTTCTTGCAAACGTGCCACGTTTGGAACCTCCTTTCTTCACCTGGTTACTTGTCGAGCACTTCACCAGATTTTTTCGCATACCGTACTTTGCTGCCGTCTTTCAGGATCTTCTTGCCGATGCGGGTCGGTTCGCCCGTCTTCGGATCGAGCACCATCACATTCGAAGCATGAATCGGAGCTTCCCGCTCGATGATGCCACCTTGCGGATACGCCGCATTCGGGCGGGTGTGACGTTTGATGATGTTGACGCCTTCCACCAGCACGCGGCCTTCCGACGGGTACGCTTCCAGAATCTTTCCTTTCTTGCCTTTATCCTTGCCTGCGATCACTATTACCTGATCGCCTTTTTTCACATGCAGCTTCGGTTTGGACATCCAGCACACCTCCTCGGATGTGAATCATCTGTGGCCTTTACAGAACTTCCGGTGCCAGGGAGATGATTTTCATGAAGTCTTTCTCACGCAGTTCGCGGGCAACCGGACCGAAAATACGGGTTCCGCGCGGGCTTTTGTCTTCCTTGATAATCACGGCCGCATTTTCGTCAAACCGAATGTACGATCCGTCTTCCCGGCGAACTCCGCGCTTTGAACGAACGATGACCGCCTTGACGACGTCACCCTTCTTGACAACGCCACCGGGTGTTGCGCTCTTGACAGAAGCGACGATGATGTCGCCGATGTTGGCAGAGCGACGGTTGGAACCACCCAGTACGCGGAAACACATGATCTCTTTCGCACCAGAGTTATCAGCCACAACAAGCCGTGTTTGCGGTTGAATCATGGAAGAACCTCCTTCCGATTACAGGATAACAGCTTTTTCCACCACTTCAACCAGACGCCAGCGCTTGTCTTTGGACAAGGGGCGGGTTTCCATGATTTTGACGATGTCACCGATCTTGGCGGTGTTGTTTTCATCATGCGCCTTGAATTTTTTTGTCACTTTGATCGTCTTACCGTACAGCGGGTGCTTTTTCGCCTGCTCCACCGCCACGACGATCGTTTTGTCCATCTTGTCGGAGACGACTTTGCCGATCCGTACTTTCCGGTAATTACGCTCTACGCTCATCGCGATCCTCCTTCCGTCAGCGGATTAGCCGATCCCGAGTTCCCGTTCTCTCAGGATGGTTTTAGCGCGGGCAATGTCTTTGCGAACCTCGCGAATCCGCATCGGATTCTCCAGTTGACCCGTTGCCAGTTGGAAACGCAGATTGAAAAGTTCTTCTTTCAACGCGTTGATCTTGTGCTGGATTTCAGCGGTGGACATTTCACGAAAATCTTTAGCTTTCATCTGCCTCACCACCCACTTCTTCGCGTTTTACAAACTTGCACTTGATCGGCAGTTTGTGCATGGCCAGGCGCATCGCTTCACGGGCCACTTCCTCGCTGACGCCCGCCAGTTCGAACAAAATCCGCCCGGGCTTGACCACAGCCACCCATTTTTCCGGCGAGCCTTTCCCCGCACCCATCCGGGTTTCCGCAGGCTTCTGCGTGATCGGGGTGGACGGGAAAATCTTGATCCACACTTTACCGCCCCGGCGAATGTAACGGGTCATCGCAATCCGGGCCGCTTCAATCTGGCGGTTGGTGATCCACGCCGGTTCGAGGGCTTGCAAACCGTATTCGCCAAAGGTTACCTCGTTGCCCGCCTTGGATTTACCGGTGAGGTTTCTCGGACGGTGGGTTTTCCGGTGTTTTGTGCGCTTTGGCATCAACATGGCTTATTTACCCCCTTCTTCGACAGCCGCTTTGTTGCCGCCTTTGGCCGGAAGGATCTGGCCGCGGTAGATCCACACTTTCACGCCGATCCTCCCGTACGTGGTGTGCGCTTCCGCAGTCGCATAGTCGATATCGGCGCGCAACGTATGCAGCGGCACCGTGCCTTCCGAATATCCTTCGGTACGGGCAATTTCCGCACCCGCGAGACGGCCGGACACTTGCACTTTGATCCCTTTCGCGCCCGCGCGCATCGTGCGCTGGATCGCTTGCTTCATCGCTCGGCGGAAAGCCACGCGGCGTTCCAGTTGCTGCGCGATGCTGTCTGCCACGAGCTGGGCGTTCAACTCCGGCACCTTGATTTCCGTGATGTTGATATGCACCCGTTTGCCGGTCATCTTGCTCAGCAGGTTGCGGAGCGCATCGACTTCCGCACCGCCTTTCCCGATCACCATGCCCGGCTTCGCGGTGTGAATGTTCACGTTTACACGGTTTGCAGCCCGCTCAATTTCCACAGATGCCACAGAAGCATCTTTCAAACGGTTAAAAATGGTGTCGCGAATCTTGATGTCTTCGTGCAGGAGTTCCGTGTAGTCCTTTTTGTTGGCAAACCACTTGGACTCCCAATCGCGAATGATGCCGATTCGCAAACCTACAGGGTTGACCTTTTGTCCCATCCGTTATCCCTCCTTACTTTTCGCTGACCACCACAGTAATGTGACTGGTACGCTTGTGAATCCGAGAAGCACGTCCTTGCGCGCGCGGACGGTACCGCTTCAGGGTCGGTCCTTGATCCACATAGATCTTGCTGATGACCAAGTTGTCAACATCCATGTTGTAATTGTGATCCGCGTTGGCAATCGCCGACTTCAGCAGCTTTTCCACCACCGGCGACGCAGCTTTCGGCGTATGCTTGAGAATCGCGATCGCTTCCCCGACTTTCTTGCCGCGGATCAGATCCACCACCAAACGAACTTTGCGCGGCGCAATGCGAACATAACGCGCTACTGCTTTGGCTTCCATCATGAGACCTCCTCTCTGTCCGGAAATCAATTACCGGCGAGACGCTTTTTCGTCACCTGCGTGACCTTTGAACGTACGGGTCGGCGCGAACTCACCCAGTTTGTGCCCCACCATATCTTCCGTCACATACACCGGAACGTGTTTGCGGCCGTCATACACAGCGAACGTATGGCCGACGAATTCCGGAAAAATCGTCGAACGCCGCGACCAGGTCTTGATCACTTTCTTTTCGCCGGAAGCATTCAGCGCTTCGACTTTTTTCATCAGATGCTCATCGACAAACGGTCCTTTTTTCAGCGAACGCCCCATGTAGGTACCTCCCTTCAGACCAGCTTACTTTTTACGAGGACGAACAATGTATTTGTTTGACGGTTTGTTCTTCTTGCGCGTCTTCTTGCCCAAGGTCGGCTTGCCCCAAGGCGATACCGGCGATTTGCGTCCGATCGGCGCTTTCCCTTCACCACCGCCGTGCGGGTGATCGTTCGGGTTCATGACAACCCCGCGGACGGTCGGCCGTCTGCCCAGCCAGCGGGCGCGTCCCGCTTTTCCGATATTGACGTTTTCGTGGTCGAGGTTGCCGACTTGCCCGATCGTAGCACGGCACTCGGCACGGATCAAGCGAACTTCGCCGGAAGCCAGACGAACGTGGCAGTATGCTCCTTCTTTCGCCAGCAACTGCGCTTCCGCACCAGCCGCGCGCGCCAACTGGCCGCCTTTGCCGGGTTTCAGTTCGATGTTGTGTATGACGGTACCGACCGGGATATTGCCGAGCGGCAACGCGTTCCCCACCTTGATGTCCACATCGGGCCCGGAGTAAATCGTATCGCCGACTTTCAATCCGAGCGGTGCCAGAATATACCGCTTTTCACCGTCCGCATAGTGGATCAGCGCGATGTTCGCGGAGCGGTTCGGATCGTATTCAATCGTTGCTACGCGTCCCGGAATCCCGTCCTTGTTGCGCTTGAAATCGATCACCCGATACAAACGCTTGTGGCCGCCGCCGTGATGGCGAGTCGTGATTTTCCCCTGGTTGTTGCGACCCGCATGCTTCTTCAGCGGCTCAAGGAGAGATTTCTCGGGTTTGTCGGTTGTAATCTCTTCGAACGTCAGGACAGACATGCCGCGACGTCCGGGAGACGTGGGTTTGTATTTTTTGATTCCCACTTGAGTACCCTCCTTTGCTTTCTACTTCTTCCGCACCTTTGCTGTTTTCAATGGACTCCCGCCCAACACGTCCCTTCGGCAGGGGTTTTATGCGCCTTCAAACAGCGAAATCGGCTTCGAATCTTCCGTCAGCGTGACAATCGCTTTTTTCCATTCGGAAGTTTTGCCGACAAAACGTCCAACGCGCTTTTGTTTGGCCGGAACCCGCATCGTGTTGACCTTCGCGACTTTTACACCGAAAATGTCTTCGATCGCCTTTTTGATTTCCGTCTTGTTGGCTTTCAGGTCGACTTCGAATGTGTACTTGTTCGCTTCCATCAGTTCCGTGGAGCGCTCGGTAATGACAGGGCGCTTGATGATATCACGTGGATTTTTCATTACGCGAACACCTCCTCCACTTTTGCAACCGCGTCTTTGGTGATGACCAAAGAATCGTGGTTCAGCAGGTCATACACGTTGATGCCGGTTGCGGTCACGAACTTCACGCCGGGAATGTTGCGAGCCGACAGTTGTGCGTTGACATTGTTGCCCATGTCAACGAGCAGCGCCTTTTTCGCTGCTTTCACGTTTTCCAGTACACGGATCATTTCTTTCGTTTTCGGCACGTCAAAATTCAACGAATCGAGCACGATGATCGAATTGTCCTTGACTTTCGTCGAGAGAGCCGATTTCAGAGCCAGACGGCGCACTTTTTTCGGCAATTTATACGCATAGGAACGCGGAGTCGGACCGAACACGACACCGCCGCCGACCCATTGCGGAGCGCGAATCGAACCATGACGAGCGCGACCGGTACCTTTTTGCCGCCACGGCTTGCGACCGCCGCCGCGTACTTCCGACCGGTTCTTCACGTCGTGCGTACCCCGGCGCATGCTTGCCAGCTGCATCACGACCGCCTCGTGCAGAACATGCTTGTTCGGTTCGATTCCGAAGATGGAGTCCGCCAGCTCAATCTCTCCCACTTGCTTACCTTCCATATTCAAAACAGGAACTTTCGGCATGAATGTTTCCCCCTTTCCTCGCAAAGTTATTTCACGGACTTGACAGCCGTCTTAACGGTTACGAACGAATTTTTCGGGCCCGGAACCGAACCTTTCACCAACAGCAAATTCCGCTCCGGATCCACTTTCACAACTTCCAGGTTTTGCACGGTCACGCGCTCGCCACCCATCCGGCCCGGCAGCGTTTGTCCCTTGAACACGCGGTTCGGAGCGATCGAACCGAGCGAACCAGGTCCGCGATGGTAACGGGAACCGTGTGCCATCGGACCGCGGGCTTGGTTGTGCCGCTTAATCGCACCGGCGAAACCTTTTCCCTTCGAGATTCCGACCACGTCGACCAATTCACCGGCGGAAAATACGTCCGCTTTCACCACTTGCCCCACTTCGTACTGGGCCAGATCGACACCGCGGAGTTCGCGCACGTACCGTTTCGGGGTTGTGCCCGCCTTCGCAGCATGGCCGGACTCCGGTTTGTTCGCCCGTTTTTTATCAGCAAAGCCGAGTTGTACGGCCTCATACCCATCGTTTTGCAAATCTTTTTTCTGCAGTACCACGCACGGGCCCGCTTCGATGACAGTCACTGGTACAACCTTTCCGTCTTCGGTAAACACTTGCGTCATGCCCAGCTTGCGTCCCAAAATGCCTTTCATACAAACACCTCCCAAGATTCGAATCATTCTCCCCAAAGGCGAAGGGACAGAGGATTCGTAGTACCGTCAAATCAACTCGACCGGGTGTGTCCCGACCTCTTCTTACAGTTTGATTTCAATGTCGACACCCGACGGCAAGTCCAAACGCATCAGTGCATCGACCGTTTGCGGCGTCGGATTGACGATGTCGATCAACCGCTTGTGTGTCCGCATCTCGAACTGCTCGCGCGAGTCCTTATATTTGTGCGGCGCACGCAAGATCGTAATCACCTGCTTCTCCGTCGGAAGCGGGATCGGACCAGACACGGAAGCACCCGAACGCTTGGCTGTGTCGACAATTTTCTCAGCGGAAGCGTCCAGTACTTTGTGATCGAACGCTTTCAGGCGGATGCGGATTTTTTGCTTTGCCATATGAATTCCCTCCTTTATCGCCCAATGTGTGGACATACTCCGCGAAAATTTCCCTGATTGGCCCCGCATATGGCAACAAATGACGGTGCATCAGCAACCTTTCGCCTCATCGCAGTCTAAGACCAACAATACGAAATTATACAAAAAAGTAGAGATAAACACAATGCTTTTCTCCGAAAAAAAATACATAACACCAAAAAGATTTTAGACCGGCGAGCGGATAAACCGCCTTTCGGCAATCAGCATGAAAAAACCGGGCCTTTCGACCCGGTTGTATTTTTGTTACTGAATGATCGACACGACCACGCCCGCACCAACGGTACGTCCACCTTCGCGGATCGCGAAACGGGTACCTTCTTCGAGAGCGATCGGAGCAATCAGTTCGACTTCCATCGTCACGTTGTCGCCAGGCATCACCATCTCGGTTCCTGCCGGCAGATGCACAACGCCGGTAACGTCGGTCGTGCGAACATAGAATTGCGGACGGTAACCGTTGAAGAACGGGGTATGGCGGCCGCCTTCTTCTTTGGTCAGGACGTACACTTCCGCTTTAAACTTGGTGTGCGGCTTGATCGAACCCGGCTTCACCAACACTTGTCCGCGCTCCACATCTTTCCGGTCGATACCGCGGAGCAGCGCACCGATGTTGTCACCCGCTTGCGCTTGGTCGAGCAGCTTGCGGAACATTTCGATACCGGTTGCAACCGTTTTGCGCGGTTCTTCCGCCAGACCGACGATTTCCACTTCGTCGCCTACTTTCAGAACGCCCCGCTCGACACGACCAGTAGCAACCGTACCACGACCGGTGATCGTGAACACGTCTTCCACAGGCATCAGGAAGGGCTTGTCGGTTTCACGAGCCGGTTCCGGGATGTAGGTGTCCACAGCTTCCATCAGTTCATCGATTTTCTTCGCCCATTCGCCGTTCGGATCTTCCAGAGCTTTCAAGGCGGAACCGCGGATCACCGGAACATCGTCGCCCGGGAATTCGTACTCGGACAGCAGGTCGCGAATTTCCATTTCCACCAGGTCGAGCAGTTCCTCATCATCCACCATGTCGCACTTGTTCATGAACACGACGATGTAAGGAACGCCCACCTGACGGGACAACAGGATGTGCTCGCGGGTTTGCGGCATCGGACCGTCAGCAGCCGACACAACGAGAATCGCACCGTCCATCTGAGCGGCACCCGTGATCATGTTTTTCACGTAGTCAGCGTGGCCCGGGCAGTCGACGTGCGCATAGTGACGGTTTTCCGTCTCGTATTCCACGTGTGCGGTGTTAATGGTAATCCCGCGCTCGCGCTCTTCCGGAGCTTTATCGATTTGATCATAAGCCATCGCTTGCGCTTTACCGCGTTGAGCCAACACGGTGGTGATGGCAGCAGTCAGAGTCGTTTTGCCATGGTCGACGTGACCGATGGTGCCGATGTTAACGTGCGGCTTGGTGCGTTCAAATTTTGCTTTTGCCATGTTTGTTCACTCCTCACTCTTTTACTTGTGGGTGATTACCCTTTGTTTTTCGCGATGATCTCTTGTGCGATGTTCTTCGGAACCTCTTCGTAGGAATGGAATACCATCGAATAGGTCCCGCGTCCTTGCGTGCGCGAACGCAGCGAGGTCGCATAACCGAACATCTCGGCGAGCGGCACGTAGCCCCGGATGATCTGTCCACCCGGAATGGCTTCCATACCCTCGATTCGTCCGCGACGGGAGTTGATGTCACCCATGATGTCACCCATGTACTCTTCCGGCACGGTGACTTCCACCTTCATGATCGGTTCAAGGAGTACCGGATCGGCTTTCAGCGCACCCGCTTTCAACGCCATGGAACCGGCGATCTTGAACGCCATTTCCGAGGAGTCGACATCGTGGTACGAGCCGTCCACCAGGGCAACTTTTATATCGATCAACGGGTAACCCGCCAGGACGCCATTTTCCATCGCTTCTTGCACACCTTCGTCCACAGCCGGGATGTATTCCTTCGGAACCACACCGCCGACAATCTTGTTTTCGAAGATGTAGCCTTGACCGCGCTCAAGCGGTTCAATTTCAAGCCACACATGTCCGTATTGGCCCTTACCGCCGGACTGACGGACAAATTTCCCTTCGACCCTGGTCCGGCCTTTGATCGTTTCTTTGTATGCCACTTGCGGTTTGCCCACATTGGCTTCCACTTTGAATTCCCGCTGCAGCCGGTCAACGATAATTTCCAGATGCAACTCGCCCATACCGGAGATGATCGTTTGGCCCGTTTCCTGGTCGGTATGCGTCCGGAATGTCGGGTCCTCTTCCGCCAGTTTCGCCAGGGCGAGACCCATTTTGTCCTGGTCCGCCTTCGTTTTCGGCTCGATCGCGACCGAAATCACGGGATCCGGGAATTCCATCGATTCAAGAATCACAACGTTCTTCTCATCGCACAGCGTATCCCCGGTGGTCGTGTCTTTCAAGCCGACAGCGGCCGCAATATCCCCCGCGTAAACGGTGGAAATCTCTTCGCGGTGGTTGGCGTGCATCTGCAGGATACGCCCGATCCGCTCACGCTTGTTCTTCGTCGAGTTCAACACATAGGAACCGGAATTCAACACACCGGAATAGACACGGAAGAACGCCAGTTTTCCTACGTATGGGTCCGACATGATTTTGAAGGCAAGCGCAGCGAACGGCTCGTCGTCGCTCGATTTGCGGGTGGTCTCCGTGCCATCTGCCGTAACGCCCTTGATATCCGGAACGTCGACCGGCGAAGGCAGGTAATCCACCACCGCGTCCAGCATCGGCTGAACCCCTTTGTTTTTATAGGAAGATCCGCAAAGCACCGGGACGATTTGGCCGCTGATGGTCCCTTTGCGAAGCGCCGCCTTGATCTCATCGACCGTCAGCTCTTCGCCTTCCAGGTACTTCATCATCAGTTCCTCGTCGATTTCGGCAACCGCCTCGACCAGCTTGGTGCGGTATTCTTCCGCCTGATCTTTCATCTCATCCGGAATCTCACGCGCTTCGGATACTTTCCCGAGGTCGTCGGTGTAAATGATCGCTTTCATTTCGACAAGGTCGACCATCCCGACGAACGTATCCTCCGCCCCGATCGGCAACTGAATGGGAACCGCATTCTTCTTCAGGCGGTCGCGCATCTGTTGAACAGCCCGATAAAAATCGGCCCCGATAATGTCCATCTTGTTGACGTACGCGATCCGCGGAACGCCGTACTTGTCCGCTTGCCGCCAGACCGTTTCGGATTGCGGCTCCACCCCGCCCTTCGCACAGAATACGCCGACGGCACCATCAAGCACGCGCAGCGACCGTTCCACCTCGACGGTGAAGTCCACGTGCCCAGGCGTGTCGATAATGTTGATGCGATGACCTTTCCACTGACAGGTGGTAGCGGCGGACGTGATCGTGATTCCGCGCTCCTGCTCCTGCACCATCCAGTCCATCGTCGCGGCGCCTTCGTGCACTTCGCCGATCTTGTGCACCCGGCCGGTGTAGAACAGGATCCGCTCCGTCGTGGTGGTTTTCCCCGCGTCAATGTGAGCCATGATCCCGATGTTCCGCGTTTTTTCTAACGGAAACGCACGAGCCATTCATTTGCCTCCTTTCTTGCGCTGTAAGTAGCAAAGCTGAGTATGCAGAGGGCCTGGCCGGCCCATTTTATCCTACCAGCGGTAATGCGCAAACGCTTTGTTCGCCTCCGCCATTTTGTGGGTGTCTTCGCGCTTTTTGACAGCGCCCCCGGTGTTGTTGGCCGCATCGAGAATTTCGTTCGCCAGCTTTTCTTGCATGGTTTTTTCTCCACGCTGGCGGGCGTAGTTGACCAACCAACGAATTCCGAGCGTAGTCCGGCGTTCCGGACGAACCTCCACCGGCACCTGGTAGTTGGCACCACCGACGCGGCGGGCTTTCACTTCCAGCACCGGCATCACGTTTTTCAACGCCGTTTCGAACACTTCAACCGGATCTTTGCCGGCTTTCTCGCGAACCTTCTCGAACGCACCGTACACAATTCGCTCCGCCAGGCCTTTCTTCCCGTCTTTCATGACCTTGTTGATCAAACGGGCAACCATCTCATGGTTGTATACCGGATCCGGCGTGATCTCGCGGCGAGGTACAGGTCCTTTACGCGGCATTCATTCCCCCTCCTTTCCAACCGATTTTCCAATCAAAATCAGGATTTCGCTTTCGGACGCTTCGCGCCGTACTTGGATCGACCTTGCATCCTGTCCTTAACGCCGGCGGTGTCCAGCGCACCACGAACGATATGATAACGAACCCCCGGAAGATCTTTCACACGGCCGCCGCGAACAAGCACCACCGAGTGCTCTTGCAAGTTGTGTCCGATACCCGGAATGTATGCCGTCACTTCGATCCCGTTGCTCAAGCGGACACGCGCATACTTCCGCAGCGCAGAGTTCGGTTTTTTCGGCGTCATCGTACCCACACGCGTGCATACGCCACGCTTTTGCGGCGACGATTGGTTGGTTTGCACCTTCTCGAAGCTGTTGTAGCCTTTTTGCAGCGCCGGGGCAGTCGATTTTTTCTCCACCGCCTTGCGGCCTTTTCGAACCAACTGGTTAATTGTCGGCATCCATCTACACCCCCTTCCACACATTTCAAGCCCACAGAGCCTGGCGGTTCATCAACAAGGAAATAAAGAACAGCCGAATCGAAACGGTCGCGAGTTGCCGCTTTCCGATTTCAACTGTTACTCTTGCAGGATCGCCGCCACCGCGGCGCCTACTTCTATTCCACAGACCTTACCGAGTTGTTTCATCGAGTCGACCCAGAAAAACGGAGTGTTTTTCGTTTCGCACAACCGGACAATCCGATCAACGATCTTTTTGTCGGCGTCTTTCGCAACAAACACTTCTTTCGCAACAGATTGCTCCAGGGCCTTAGTTGTCTGATTCGTGCCAACCGCAACCTGTTTGGCACTGCGAATCCGTTCATACGGCAACCGACAACCCCTCCTCGAACAAAATGCGCTAAGGACTGTGAGCACACTCAATCATTGTATCAGCGTCAGGTTTTGATGTCAACAAATTGGATTCATACCCATACGAAATTTATGATTTGCTGATTAAAAGTGAGCCCGGCGGGACGGATGATCCCGCCGAGTACGAGCCGGTTCACTCCGCCACGGTTTCTACTTCCCGCTCGGCAGCCGCTTCTTCCTTCACCTCGGGATTGTCTGGCGCCGGCGCATCCTCTTCCAGTTTGATGTTGCGGTAACGAGACATGCCGGTACCGGCCGGTACCAACTTGCCGATAATCACGTTTTCCTTGAGTCCGAGCAAGCGGTCGACCTTGCCCTTGATCGCCGCTTCCGTCAGAACCCGGGTCGTCTCCTGGAAGGAAGCGGCCGACAGGAACGAATCCGTTTCCAGGGACGCCTTCGTGATCCCGAGCAGCGCAGGCCGGCCGACAGCCGGTTCACGGCCGTCCAGAAGCGCCCGCAGGTTGGCCGCTTCAAATTCATGAATATCCACATAGGTGCCGGGCAACAGTTCCGTATCACCGTTGTCGACGATCCGCACTTTGCGGAGCATCTGCCGCACCATCACTTCGATGTGTTTGTCGTTGATGTCCACACCCTGCAACCGGTACACGCGTTGCACTTCCCGCAGCAGGTAGTTCTGCACGCCGCGCAGGCCTTTCACCTTCAACATGTCTTTCGGGTCGACGGAGCCTTCTGTCAGTTCGTCGCCCGCTTCCACTTTCTGGCCAACGCTGACCCGAATCCGGGAACCGTACGGAACCGGATACACCTTCGTTTCCGTTTCACTGGTGATCTCAATCTCCCGCTTGTCTTTGACTTCCCGGATGTCGGTCACTTCACCGTCCATTTCGGTGATGATCGCTTGCCCCTTCGGATTGCGCGCCTCAAACAGTTCCTGGATCCGCGGCAAACCTTGCGTGATATCGTCGCCGGCCACGCCGCCGGTGTGGAACGTCCGCATCGTCAGCTGGGTACCCGGTTCACCGATCGACTGGGCGGCGATGATGCCAACCGCTTCCCCGATTTCCACCATTTTGCCGGTCGCCAGGTTGCGGCCGTAGCATTTGATACAGACCCCATGCTGAGTGCGACAGGACAGCACGGACCGGATGCGCACGCGCTCAATTCCCGCATCGACGATTGCGCGGGCCATCTCTTCCGTGATCAGCTCATTTTTCCGGACGATGATTTCGCCAGTCTGCGGATGTTTCACCGTCTCAAACGCCACGCGGCCGTTGATGCGGTCAAACAGGTCTTCGATCACTTCCTTGCCGTCGCGGATTTCGTCGACGATGATCCCCTTGTCGGTGCCGCAATCGACTTCCCGCACGATTACATCTTGCGCCACGTCGACCAGACGGCGGGTCAGATACCCGGAATCGGCTGTCCGTAGCGCCGTGTCGGCCAAACCTTTGCGGGCGCCGTGAGTGGAGATAAAGTATTCCAACACGGTCAACCCTTCCCGGAAGTTCGACTTGATCGGCAGCTCGATGATCCGCCCCGATGGGTTCGCCATCAATCCCCGCATACCGGCCAGTTGCGTGATCTGCGACACGTTACCGCGGGCCCCTGAGTTGGCCATCATGTAGATCGGGTTGTAGCGGTCGAGCGATTTCATCAGCACCTCGGTGATCTGGTCTTTCGCCTTGCTCCAGATCGAAATCACCCGGTCATACCGCTCATCGTCGGTGATCAGACCGCGGCGGTACTGGTTGGTGACCGTTTGCACCTTTTTCTCTGCTTCCGCCAGAATTTCTTTCTTTTCTTCCGGCACCGTGATATCGGCGACCGAAATGGTGATGCCCGCCTTGGTCGAATACGAGAAGCCAAGCGCCTTGATCTTGTCGAGGATTTCCGCCGTTTGCGTGGTGCCGTACCGGTTGAACACCTCGGAGATGATCGTTCCCAGGAAGCCCTTGACCACGGCATTCTGCAGCGGCAATTCCTGCACCCGTTTTTTCAGATCGATGCCTTTGTCGAGGATGAAGAACTCCTCCGGCACTCCCTTCAGCAGGTTCTTCTTGTCGCCGACGTTGATGTAAGGAAAATCGCTCGGGAAGATCTCGTTAAAGATGATCTTGCCGACGGTCGTGATCAGCAGTCCCTTTTCCTGTTCCGGCGAGAAATTGGTCTTGCCGAGCGCCTTGACAGGGATGCAAATCCGCGTGTGCAGCGCGATTTGCCCCATCTGGTAGGCCAGGATCGCTTCATGCGCGGTCGCGAAAATGCGGCCTTCGCCGGGGTTGCCCAATTTTTCCATCGTCAGGTAATAAGAGCCCAATACCATGTCCTGCGTCGGCGTGACGACCGGTTTGCCGTCTTTCGGGTTCAGGATGTTGTGAGCCGCCAGCATCAGCAAGCGGGCTTCCGCTTGCGCCTCGGCCGACAGCGGCACGTGCACCGCCATTTGGTCGCCGTCAAAATCGGCGTTGTACGCCGTGCACACCAACGGGTGCAATTTGATGGCGCGCCCCTCGACGAGCACCGGCTCAAACGCCTGAATCCCCAACCGGTGCAGGGTCGGAGCACGGTTCAACAGAACCGGGTGCTCGCGGATCACTTCTTCCAGCACGTCCCACACTTCCGGCGAAACCCGTTCCACCTTCCGCTTCGCCGATTTAATGTTGTGGGCGAGACCTTTCGCCACCAATTCCTTCATAACGAACGGTTTGAACAGTTCAAGCGCCATTTCCTTCGGCAGACCGCACTGGTACATGCGCAGATGCGGGCCGACGACGATCACGGAACGGCCCGAATAGTCCACCCGTTTTCCGAGCAGGTTTTGCCGGAATCGTCCCTGCTTCCCTTTCAGCATATGGGACAGCGACTTCAGCGGCCGGTTGCCGGGGCCTGTCACCGGGCGGCCGCGGCGGCCGTTGTCGATCAGCGCGTCAACCGCTTCTTGCAGCATCCGCTTTTCGTTCTGGACGATGATGTCCGGCGCGCCCAGGTCGAGCAGGCGCTTCAACCGGTTGTTCCGGTTGATCACGCGGCGGTACAGGTCGTTCAGGTCGGAGGTGGCAAAGCGGCCGCCGTCCAATTGCACCATCGGCCGCAGTTCCGGCGGAATCACCGGCAATACATCGAGAATCATCCACTCCGGACGGTTGCCCGATGTGCGGAACGCTTCCAGCACCTCCAGCCGCTTGATGGCCCGGTTTCGCCGCTGCCCCTGCGCCGTTTTCAGCTCTTCTTTCAGCAACTCGACTTCTTTGTCGAGATCGATTTCCATCAGCAGCTTTTTGATCGCTTCCGCGCCCATGCCGGCCTGGAAGGCATAGCCGTATTTTTCCCGGTTGGCCCGGTATTCCTTCTCCGACAGAAGCTGTTTCTTCTCAAGCGGCGTATCGCCGGGATCGGTTACCACGTAGGAGGCAAAATAGATCACTTCCTCCAGCGCTCGCGGCGACATGTCAAGAATTAACCCCATTCGGCTGGGGATCCCTTTAAAAAACCAGATGTGCGAGACGGGAGCCGCCAGCTCGATATGACCCATCCGCTCACGGCGCACCTTCGCCCGCGTCACTTCGACGCCGCAGCGGTCGCAGACGACCCCTTTGTAGCGAACCCGCTTGTATTTTCCGCAATGGCATTCCCAGTCACGGGTCGGTCCAAAGATTTTTTCGCAGAAGAGACCTTCTTTCTCCGGTTTCAACGTGCGGTAGTTGATCGTCTCGGGTTTTTTCACTTCTCCGTGCGACCAGGAGCGAATCTTCTCGGGAGATGCCAACCCGATTTTCATAAACTCGAAATTATTGACATCCAACAAAGGGCCTAACCTCCCTTACTCTTCGTTTGCTTCGCGCGCTTCCAAGTTCAGGTTCAGTTTCTCTCCTGCATCCTCTTCGTCATCGATCTCGCGCATGACGATTTCCTGTTCGTCCTCCGACAGAATCTTCACATCCATGCCGAGCGACTGCAGCTCTTTGATAAGCACCTTAAACGACTCGGGAACACCCGGTTCCGGCACGTTTTCGCCTTTGACGATCGCCTCGTAAGTCTTGACGCGGCCGATTACGTCGTCCGATTTGACAGTCAGGATTTCCTGCAGGGTATAAGCCGCACCATACGCTTCCAGCGCCCACACTTCCATCTCCCCGAACCGCTGGCCGCCAAACTGCGCCTTTCCGCCCAGCGGCTGTTGGGTAACCAGCGAGTAAGGACCGGTCGAACGGGCGTGGATCTTGTCGTCAACCAGATGGTGCAGCTTCAGCATGTACATGACGCCGACCGTCACCCGGTTTTCAAACGGTTCACCGGTACGGCCGTCGTACAGCACGTGCTTGCCGTCGCGGGCAAGACCGGCTTCTTCCAGCGTGTCGAACACATCGTCCTCGCTGGCGCCGTCAAATACCGGCGTCGCCACATGCATGCCGAGCGCTCTCGCCGCCATTCCCAGGTGCACTTCCAACACCTGCCCGATGTTCATCCGCGACGGAACTCCCAGCGGATTCAGGACAACTTGCACTGGTGTTCCGTCTTCCAGGAACGGCATGTCTTCCTCCGGCATAATACGGGCAACGACACCCTTGTTCCCGTGGCGGCCCGCCATTTTGTCCCCTTCGGAAATCTTCCGCTTCTGCGCGATGTAGACGCGGACAAGCTGATTGACTCCTGGCGGCAGTTCGTCCCCGTTTTCACGCGTGAATACCTTGACGTCGACCACGATACCGGCACCACCATTCGGCACGCGCACCGATGTATCGCGGACTTCCCGCGCTTTTTCGCCGAAAATCGCGTGCAGCAGCCGTTCTTCCGCCGTCAGTTCCGTCACGCCTTTCGGCGTCACTTTGCCGACAAGAATGTCGCCCGCGTTGACTTCCGCGCCGATCCGGATGATGCCCCGTTCGTCCAGGTTTCGCAGCGCATCTTCCCCGACGTTCGGAATGTCGCGGGTGATTTCTTCCGGTCCGAGCTTGGTGTCGCGTGCTTCCGCCTCATATTCTTCAATGTGAATCGATGTATAAACGTCTTCCTTCACCAACTTCTCGGACAGCAAAATCGCATCCTCGTAGTTGTACCCTTCCCAGGTCATGAACGCCACCAGCACATTTTTCCCGATCGCCAGTTCGCCTTGGTCGGTGGCCGGCCCGTCCGCGATGATTTCGCCTTTTTGCACCGTGTCGCCGACTTTCACGATCGGCCGCTGGTTGATGCAGGTTCCCTGGTTGGAACGTGCAAACTTCAACAGTTTGTATTTATGGAGATTGCCCTTGACAATTTTGCCGTCGACTTCTTTCTGTTCACGAATCCAGATTTCGCTCGCGTCGACCCGTTCGACGACGCCGTTATGCTTGCTGACGACGACCGCACCCGAGTCTTTGGCCGCTTTATGCTCAAGGCCGGTGCCGACAAACGGAGCGTCCGGCACCAACAGCGGCACCGCCTGCCGCTGCATGTTCGATCCCATCAATGCCCGGTTCGCGTCGTCGTTCTCCAGGAACGGGATCAGCGCGGTCGCCACCGAGACGACCTGTTTCGGCGAGACGTCCACGTAATCCACCCGATCCGGCGGCAAAATCAGTGTTTCCTCTTTGTAGCGGACGATCACCGAATCGTCCAGGAAGTTGCCTTCTTCATCCAACCTAACGTTCGCCTGCGCGATCACATAGTTGTCCTCTTCATCCGCCGTCAGGTAATGGATCTCGTCGGTCACCCGCCCTGTCTCGGGATCGACCCGCCGGTAAGGAGTTTCGATAAATCCGAATTCGTTAATCCGCGCGTATGTGGACAGCGAGTTGATCAGTCCGATGTTCGGACCTTCCGGCGTTTCGATCGGGCACATCCGCCCATAGTGCGAATGATGCACGTCACGCACCTCAAAGCCGGCCCGTTCACGCGTCAAACCGCCCGGTCCCAACGCAGACAGACGGCGCTTGTGGGTCAGCTCGGCGAGCGGGTTGGTTTGGTCCATGAACTGGGACAGCTGGCTTGAGCCGAAAAATTCCTTGATCGCCGCGATCACCGGCCGGATGTTGATCAACGCTTGCGGCGTGATCGCATTCGCGTCCTGGATCGACATCCGTTCCCGTACGACGCGCTCCATCCGCGACAGCCCGATGCGGAACTGATTTTGCAGCAGTTCGCCCACCGAACGCAGGCGGCGGTTGCCCAGATGGTCGATGTCGTCGGTCGAACCGACCCCGTGCAGCAGATTCAGGAAATAGGAAATTGAAGCGACGATATCAGCCGCCGTAATATGTTTCACATGCCGGTCGACACCGCCGTTGCCGATCACCTTCAGCACTTTGCCTTCCTCATACGGCGAGTAGATCAATACCTCCTGCAACCGGATCTGCTCTTCCGCCACAACCCCGGAGGTCGTTCTGTATTCGACAAAATTGACCGCTTCCTCCAGCGCCGGCAAAATCCGGTCCAGCAAACGCCGGTCGACTACCTGCCCGGCTTCCGCCAGCACCTCGCCGGTCCGGGGATCGACCAACTTTTCGGCGAGCCGCTGGTTCAGCAAGCGGTTTTTGATATGCAGTTTCTTGTTGATTTTGTAGCGTCCCACATTGGCCAGGTCGTACCGTTTCGGATCGAAGAAACGGGAGACCAGCAGGTTGCGGGCATTTTCCAGCGTCGGCGGTTCACCAGGGCGCAGCCGTTCGTAAATCTCCAACAGCGCCTTTTCCGCCGAATCGGTGTTGTCCTTGTCGAGCGTGTTGCGAATGAACTCATTTTCCCCAAGCAAATTGAGGATCTCCGCATCGGTCGAAAAGCCGAGAGCGCGCAAAAGCACCGTCACCGGGATCTTCCTTGTGCGGTCAATTCTTACATACACGATATCTTTCGCGTCGGTTTCCAGCTCGAGCCATGCGCCGCGGTTGGGAATCACCGTCGCGGTGTAGGTTTTTTTGCCATTTTTGTCCGTTTTCGTGTTAAAATAGACGCTGGGCGAGCGAACCAGCTGGCTGACGATGACACGCTCCGCCCCGTTGATGATGAAGGTTCCAGTTTCGGTCATCAACGGGAAATCGCCCATGAACACTTCCTGCTCTTTCACTTCGCCCGTTTCCCTGTTGATCAACCGGACCTTGACCCGTAACGGAGCCGCATATGTAACGTCTCGTTCCTTCGATTCCTCAACGTCGTATTTCGGTTCACCCAGACTGTAATCGACAAACTCCAGCACCAGATTGCCGGTGAAATCCTGAATCGGCGAGATTTCCTGGAACATCTCCTTCAGCCCTTCATCCAGGAACCACTGGTAGGATTTCTGCTGGATCTCAATCAGGTTGGGCAGCTCCATCACTTCTTTGATCCGAGCGTACGTGCGACGCTTCCGCCGACCGTACTCAACAAGTTGTCCCCGCAAAACTGTCACCCCTCATCATAAGGTCAGCTAGATTCTGTTCGCTGGTTATAGAAAAAAGCCCGAATAAAAAACATACCTCCCGACACGGAGCGCATCGGGATGATATAAGATTCGAGCTTCAAGAGCACAAGGAGGGCTACTTTTTTACATTTGCCCAAAAGTTATGCGAATTATTCATCTGTGTCCCTCAAATGCATAAATGTCTTTACGCATTTTCTTACGTTACCATATGGGAAAACACTTGTCAATGCAGTCAAGCGAAACTTTTCGGGTTTTTGCAGCAGAAAATTCGATACCCTGCATCTTTCGCCCTGTCTTCCACCTGCTCGAACAATCCCTCGAGTTTCCTGCGGGCGGAAGGCGCTCCCTGTTTCTTTTGAATCACAATCCACAGTTCCCCGTCCGGTTTCAACCGGTCGGCCGCCCCCTCGAAGATCTGGTGGACGACAGCTTTCCCCGCACGGATCGGCGGATTCGTCAAAATTCGGTCAAACGGTTCGTCCGGCACGACCGCGAACAAGTCGCTCACCCGGGCCTGCGCATTCGTGATCGAGTTGTGAACGATGTTTTTCCGGGCGAGTTCGACTGCCCGTTCATTCACATCCACCATCAGCACCGTTCCGTCGACCGCCAATTTTGCCGCCGCGATGCCGATAGGCCCGTAGCCGCACCCGATGTCGAGCACCCGTGCAGCACGCGGAATCTCCATTGTTTCTATTAACAGACGGCTGCCGAAATCGACGCCTCCCTTCGAGAACACCCCGGCATCCGTCCAGAACTCAAACGGAAAGCCGCGCAGTCGTTCCCGGATCAGACGCAAGTCATGGGCCGCCGCCGGCCGGTTGGAAAAATAATGGTCCGCCACATGCGATCATCCTTTACCCAATTCACTGCCACCATTATAGCGGAACGGACACTCAAAAACAAAATAGGCTGTTCAGGGAACAGCCTATTGTCCAGCAACCGAAAATTACTTGATCTCGACCGTAGCGCCCGCTTCTTCCAGCTTCGCCTTGATCGCTTCGGCATCTTCTTTCGAAGTTTTTTCCTTGATCGCCTTCGGCGCGTTGTCAGCGATTTCCTTCGCTTCTTTCAAGCCAAGGCCCGTCACTTCGCGGATCACTTTGATCACGTTGATCTTGGAAGCGCCAGCGCTCGCCAGGATCACGTCAAATTCGGTTTTCTCTTCAACGGCAGCGCCTGCAGTAGCCGCACCGCCAGCCATGACGACCGGAGCAGCAGCCGTTACGCCAAACTCTTCTTCGATCGCTTTGACCAGTTCGTTCAATTCCAAAACGGACATGCCTTTAATCGCTTCAATGATTTGTTCTTTCGACATGGATAGTACCTCCCCAAAAGAATATAGATTGAAAGGATGATGTTACGCCTGCTGTTCCTTTTGCTCGGCGATCTGCTTGACGGCGTATGCAAAGTTCCGCATCGGAGCCTGCAAGACGCTGAGCAGCATCGAGATGAGACCTTCACGCGACGGCAAGGAAGCCAGCGCCTTTACTTCTTCGAGACCGACCACACGGCCTTCCAGCACGCCCGCTTTCAGCTCGAGCGCTTTATGTTCCTTCGCGAAGTCGTTCAAAATGCGGGCCGGCGCCACCACATCGTCATACGAGAACGCGATCGCCGTCGGACCGGTCAGATGCGCATCCAGTTCGGTCAGCCCCAGCTCGGCGGTCGCCCGGCGGGTGAGCGTATTTTTCAACACTTTGAATTCGATACCCGCTTCCCGCAGCCTTTTCCGCAACTCGGTCACTTCCGCCACGGTCAGTCCCCGATAGTCGGTTACGATCGTACTCTTGCTGTCGCGCAATTTTTGCGCTATCTCCTGCACCAGTTGCGCTTTTTCCTCACGAATTCCCATCATTACACCTCCTGCACGGGTCAGATCCAACAAAAAGAGTCCCCGCAGACATACGAGGACCCGAACATGCAATCAGCATCTATCACGTTCACAACCTCGGCAGGCAACATTAAGTGCAAACGCACGCCTGCTGTCTACGGTTCGTCAAATTCGGTTGTCATTTCACGCTTGACATCATACCATTTGCGGCAGCCGATGTCAAAATGGAAAAATTTACTTCGCTTCCGGCGACAGTTTGGCCAGGTTCACTTTGATGCCCGGCCCCATCGTGGAGCTGATGGAAACGTTCCGGATGTATTGCCCTTTTGCAGCAGCCGGTTTCGCTTTTTGCAGGGCGTCGATCAACACGTAGAAGTTGTCGAGCAGCTTCCCTTCGTCAAACGACACCTTGCCGATCGGCGCGTGGATGTTGCCCGCTTTGTCGGTGCGGTATTCGATCTTACCGGATTTGATCTCTTCGACCGCTTTTTTCACATCGAACGTAACCGTGCCGGTCTTCGGGTTCGGCATCAGCCCTTTCGGACCGAGCACGCGGCCGAGTTTACCAACGGACGCCATCATGTCGGGGGTCGCAACGACCACATCGAACTCAAACCAGCCCTGGTTGATTTTGTTGATCAGGTCTTCATCCCCTACATAGTCAGCGCCGGCAGCTTCCGCTTCCTTCGCCTTTTCGCCCTTCGCGAACACCAGCACGCGGGGCACTTTACCGGTGCCGTGCGGCAGCACAACCGCACCGCGCACTTGCTGATCCGCTTTCTTGACGTCGACACCGAGACGAACGGCCACTTCGACCGTTTCATCAAATTTCGCTTTCGCCGCTTTTTTTACCAGCGAGACCGCTTCCGCCGGATCGTAGACAGCGTCTTTATTGATCAGCTTGGCAGCCTCCAGGTAGTTCTTCCCTTTTTTCGCCATGGTTCAAATATTCCTCCTTGTGTGGTATGACGGTACAAACCTCCCACAACCCTCACAACGGCACCGAGCGTGCCATTTTACGTTCAGTCTTCGATGACAATCCCCATCGAACGGGCGGTTCCTTCCACCATCCGCATTGCAGCCTCAATGTCTGCAGCGTTCAGGTCAGGCATTTTGGTTTCCGCGATTTCGCGGACCTTCGCGCGCTTGAGGGTGGCCACCTTCTTCTTGTTCGGTTCGCCGGATCCAGACTCGATACCCGCCGCTTTTTTCAGCAGAACGGCAGCCGGTGGCGTCTTCGTTTCGAACGTGAAGGAACGGTCCTCGTACACGGTGATCACAACCGGGATAATCAGCCCGCCCTGATCGGCCGTTCGCGCGTTGAACTCCTTGCAGAATCCCATGATGTTAACCCCAGCCTGACCCAGAGCCGGACCAACCGGTGGCGCAGGGGTGGCTTTACCGGCAGGAATCTGAAGCTTGACCACTTTAATCACTTTCTTCGCCACAACATCCACCTCCTTCTCGTAGTGTGGTAGACGGGCCAATCGCCCTCCCACGTTCACCCAGCCAGCGCCGAAACGGGGCGGATTTTTCTCAACAACCGCCGCTTCGGCGAAGTCAAACAGAGTCTATTATAACTTCTCAACTTGCGAAAAATCAAGTTCCAGAGGGGTTTCCCGGCCAAACATGGAAACGAGAACTTTCAGTTTCTGCTTATCCGGATGAATCTCTTCCACGCTGCCGACAAAATTGGCAAACGGCCCCTCGACCACCCGCACCGCTTCCTTCAGCGAGAAGTCGACCTTCGGCTTGGCTTCCTCGACGCCCATCTGCCGAAGTATGCTGCGAACCTCGTGCGGCATGAGGGGAGTCGGTTTTGAACCGGAACCGGAAGATCCGACAAACCCGGTGACGCCAGGCGTATTGCGCACCACGTACCAGGAATCGTCCGTCATGATCATCTCGACCAACACATAACCCGGAAAAACCTTGCGTGCAACCGCCTTCTTCTTCCCGTTCTTAACCTCGATCTCCTCTTCCGTCGGAACCAGAACGCGGAAAATCTTGTCTTGCATGTCCATCGACTGGACACGCCGTTCCAGATTCGTTTTCACCTTGTTCTCATAGCCCGAATAGGTATGCACGACATACCAGCGTTTTTCCATGTTTTCCATCCAATTGAGGGCGGTTGCCCTTCCCCCCTACTCAAGTGATTGCCTACCGGCCGAGGCCGATCAACTTCAACAATTCGCTAACGCCGAGATCAAACAGAAAGATCACGACCGACAGAATCACGCAAGTTACAACCACAACCGTCGTGTAAGACAGCAATTCTTTGCGATTCGGCCAACGTACCCGCTTCAGCTCTCCCCATCCGTCGCGGAAGAAGGAGATGATCCCCGTCATCTTCCTCATGCTCTGCCTACCCTCGTTTCAACACCACGAGACATTAACGGGTTTCGCGATGAAGAGTATGATGGTTGCAATACTTGCAGTACTTCTTCAGTTCGATGCGATCCGGGTTGTTCTTCTTGTTTTTCTTGGTAATATAATTTCGCTGTTTGCATTCGGTGCAAGCCAGCGTGACCGCTACACGCATCCAAGACACCTCCCACAGGTACTTTCTACGCTTTTTGTGCCCATCGACTCACTTTGGTGGGTATTTTACACGGATACCTAAGTTAATTTAGCACAAGGGTTATAGGATGTCAACAAAAACCGGGAGTCAATTGACATCCCGGACTTCAAGGTAACGCTCCAATTTTCGTTTGACTCTTTGCAACGCGTTATCGATCGATTTCACATGCCGCTTCAGATCGACCGCGATCTCCTGGTACGACCGCCCGTCCAAGTACAGCATCAGCACTTTGCGTTCCAAATCGCTCAGGATTTCCCCCATTTTCGCCTCGATATCAACAAATTCTTCCTGATTGATCAGCAGCTCCTCCGGATCGGACACCCGCGATCCGACGATCACGTCGAGCAGCGTGCGATCCGAATCTTCGTCATAAATGGGCTTGTCCAACGAAACGTAGGAATTGAGGGGTATGTGCTTTTGTCTGGTGGCGGTTTTGATCGCGGTGATGATTTGGCGTGTGATACAAAGTTCGGCAAACGCTTTGAAGGAGGTCAGTTTGTCGTCGCGGTAGTCGCGCACCGCCTTGTACAAACCGATCATGCCCTCCTGCACGATGTCTTCCCGGTCCGCCCCGATCAAAAAATAGGAACGGGCCTTCGCCTTGACGAAATTCTTGTATCTGTGAATCAGGTGTTCGAGCGCCTCATCGTCGCCTTCCCTGACGAATTCAACCAGGTCCTCGTCCGACAACTCATTCAGGTCCTTCTCCTCTTCAATCGCTCGCGCATGAAGATTCATTGGCAACATGTATCCCTCCGACCCGGCAACAACTCACGACATAGATTAATTATACTTTATGTAATCTTGCAGGGTCAATTGTCAATCCGTGTCTTTTCGCCGCCACTTTTCGAAAATTTCAGCGATTCTTCCGTCCAACTGGTCTGCAAGCGTATTTCTTGACGGATTCAGTTTCCGCACCGCTTTCCGGACCGATTTGCGCGCTTCCTTCACCCTTCTTTCCAGTTCCCGCGCGCTGATGCGCAGCGCGCCTTCGCCAAACGTGATCTGCTGTTCGACCTGATCCGATGTCGCCACGTAAATGTGGGCAGCCCGTTTCTCCATCTCGTACACGATCCGTTCGATCCGTTCATCCGCCGTCTCGCCTTCCTTGGAAAAAACCACCTGCACGTTGCCCACTTTGTATTCCTTGCGCGCTCCCGACGACATGTGCGCATCAAAAACAACAATCACTTGCATGCCGGTGAAGCTCTGAAATTCCTTGAGCATCCCGACCAGCTGGTCGCGGGCCAGTTCCAGGCTTTCGTTCTTCAATTCCACAAGCGCCGGCCAGGAACCGATGATGTTGTACCCGTCTACGATCAAAACTTCTCTCATGATGCGGCGACCGCAGCGGCGACTATTTTTTGCTTCCCCGCTGGCGCACCGCTTCGTACAGCAGAACGCCTGCAGCCACGCCGGCATTCAAGGATTGCACCTGTCCGATCATCGGCAGCCGGACGAGATAGTCACACCTTTTTTTCACCACTTCCCCCAGTCCCTTGCTTTCGTTCCCGATCACCATGACGATCGGTCCGGTCATGTCCACTTGATAATACATGCTGTCCGCGTTCACGTCGGTGCCGATCACCCAGTACCCGGCTCGCTTGAGCATTTCAAGCGTCTGCGAAATGTTGGTGACACGGGCAACCGGGATATGCTCAATCGCTCCGGCAGACGCCTTGGCGACGGTGGCCGTCAGGGGAACGGCCCGCCGTTTCGGAATCACCACTCCATGCGCTCCCACCCCGTCTGCCGTCCGCAAAATCGACCCGAGATTGTGCGGATCTTCAATTTCATCCAGCACGACGATCAGACCCGGGCGAGGGGAACGATCGGCCGCCTGCAGGATCACCTCCAGATCGACATATTCCTTTGCGGCCAGATAGGCGATCACCCCCTGGTGGTTGCGGGTGACTGCTGCCGCGTCGATTTTGGCTTTCGGCACCCGCTGCACGACGATTCCCCGCTCTTTGGCGCGCGTCAAAATGTCATTGACCGAACCGCCTTCCGCCCCCTCAGCCAGCAAAATCTTGTTCAGCTGCCGGCCGCTTTTCAACGCTTCCAGCACCGGATGGCGGCCTTCCAACTGCTCGCCGATGTCCGCCGCCTGCGCAGCTTCCCGCCGCCGGTCGGAACCGGCCGCTTCCTTTCCCGCCTTTCCTTGCGGCCTCGTTCGTTCCGCTTTTCTCATCCTCATCCGTCCTTTCGCCACTGCGCATCTACATATTCAATCGCCTTGCCGGCCAATTCTCGCAGCCGTTCGTGCTGACCGCAGAGAAACAAATAGCCGATCAAACTTTCAAACCCCGTACTGTGCCGATAATCGATCACGTCCGCATGCTTTGGCACCGTCCTCGACTTGGCATTTCTGCCTCTGCGCACAACGGCCGCCTCTTCCTCCGACAAATCCTCCAGCAAAAAATGCAGAATGTCCGCCTGCGCCTTCGCCTTCACATAGCGAACCGACGCCTGCTGCAGCCGATGCGGCCGCATCTCCCCCAGCGCCAGCAAATGCTGCCTGACAAACAGTTCCCAGACCGCATCTCCCAGGTAGGCAAGCGCCAACGCTGGCATTTCCTGCGGGCGGCGCGCTGCCTCCCTCCGCCTGTCCTCCATTCGCTCACTTCCGCTTCCAGCGTACGCCTTGCGGCGTATCTTCCAAAATGATCCCCATCGCCGCCAGTTGGTCGCGAATCTCGTCCGCCCGTTTGAAATCCCTGTCTTTCCGGGCCTGTGTCCGTTCCTGAATCAGCCGTTCCACTTCTTCCGCCAGTTGGTCCTGTTGGGCGGCTGGCGTCAGGCCCAACACATCCACCAGTTCCACCAGGGCGTCGCGGTACGCTTTCACTCCAGCCACCTTCGCCTGCCCGCCGTGCAAATAGGAATTGGCTTCCCGCACCAATTCAAAAATCGTCGCAATCGCATCGGCCGTGTTAAAATCGTCGTCCATCGCCTTGATGAATTTGGCCCGCAGCCCGGCAGGATCGATCCCCGCACTGCCAGCATCCCCTTGTTCCGCCGACGCCAGGCAGTGGTTCAGGTTGGCGATCGCCGTATCGATCCGCTCCAGTCCGACGGCAGCCTGTTCCATCAACTCCGCCGAAAAATTGATCGGGTTCCGGTAATGGGCGGACAGCAGGAAGAACCGGATGACCCTGGCATCGTACCGTTCCAGCAGATCATGCACCAGCACGAAATTTCCCAGCGACTTCGACATCTTCTCATTGTTGATGTTGATATACCCGTTGTGCATCCAATAGCGGGCGAACGGTTTGCCGTTGGCCGCTTCCGACTGGGCAATCTCATTTTCGTGGTGGGGAAAAATCAGGTCGTGCCCGCCAGCGTGAATATCCAGCGTCTCCCCCAGATACTTTTTGCTCATCGCGGAACATTCGATATGCCAGCCGGGCCGCCCTTCGCCCCACGGCGAAGGCCAACTCACCTCGCCCGGTTTGGCCGCTTTCCACAAGGTAAAGTCGAGCGGGTTGCGCTTTTTCTCCGACACTTCGATGCGGGCGCCGGCGAGCAGGTCATCGATCGGCTGTTTCGACAGTTTACCGTAGTCGGGAAATTTGTCCGTGCTATAATACACGTCCCCATCCGCAACGTAAGCATAACCTTTGTCGATCAGCCGGCCAATCATCGCGATGATGTCCCGGATATGCCCGGTCACCCGCGGGTGGGCGTCCGCCCTGCGAATCCCCAACCGTTCCGCATCCTGAAAATAGGCCTCCACAAACCGATCGGCCACCACCTGCGGATGGACTCCTTCCTCGTTTGCCACCCGGATGATTTTGTCGTCCACGTCCGTGAAATTCTGCACATATTTGACCTGAAAACCCCGGTACTCCAGATAGCGGCGCACCACATCGAAAAACAGAAAGGGCCGCGCATTGCCGATGTGAAAATAATTGTAGACTGTCGGCCCGCATACATACATTCGCACCTTGCCGGGCTCCTGCGGGATGAATTCTTCTTTTTCACGCGTCAGCGTGTTGTAGATGCGAATCACTCCACCGTCACTCCTCTTTTCATTTCCTGCAGTTCCTTCCGCAACGAGGAGATTTCGTCCTGCATTTGCTTGATCATCTCCATCACAGGGTCAGGCAGATTGCAATGGTCCAGATCATCCACCCGCCGCCCGTCCTGAATCACCACGCGACCCGGCACGCCAACGACGGTCGAGTTGGGAGGCACCGGCTTAAGCACCACCGATCCCGCACCGATCTTCGAATTGTCGCCGACGGTGATCGACCCGAGCACTTTCGCGCCGCTTGAGATCAGCACGTTGTTGCCGATGGTGGGATGGCGCTTGCCTTTTTCCTTGCCGGTTCCGCCGAGCGTCACCCCCTGGTAAATCGTCACATCATCGCCGATTTCGGCCGTTTCGCCAATCACTACACCCGCCCCGTGGTCGATAAACAGCCGACGGCCGATTTTCGCGCCCGGATGGATCTCAATCCCGGTGAAAAATCGGGCCAACTGCGAAATGAAGCGGGCGAGCGTATAATACCGCCGCTTATAAAAAGCATGAGCAATCCGATAGGCCCATAATGCATGCAGTCCGGAATAGGTCAAAACCACTTCGAATGTGCTTCTGGCGGCCGGATCCCGCTCAAATACGGTCCGGATATCTTCCTTGATCAATTTCAGCATTGCGATCTCCCCCCTAGAGAACTCGGCTTCCACTTTCATCTCGGCTAGAAATAGAAAAACCGCCCCTGACGCCAGAGGCGGCTGAATGCCGCGGTCCCACTCTGATTGGTTCTCTTTGCCTGATAACGGAGGCGTCCGTCGGGCATTACTCAGCTGCCGCCTTTCCTCCCGCGAAAACAAGGGGCATTCTGCGCAGTTCCTGCGATCGCCACTTCCAGCCGTGTCCGGTGACGACTCTCTGGCGCATTTCGTGCGCATACTTGTCCTTGCTATGCTCTTTCGTGTTGTTCATCCTTTGCATACCATTATGCTTGAACCAGCACGTTTTGTAAACGGGATACCACGCGTTCCCGGCCCAGCAATTCCAACGACTGGTTGAGATCCGGCCCGTGCGTCTGCCCGGTCGCCGCCACCCGGATCGTCATGAACAGGGCGCGGCCTTTGTAACCGGTCTCCGTCTGTACTTCCTTCAACGCCGCCTTGATCGAATCGGCGTTCCAATCCGGCAGCTGTTTCGCTTTTTCCAGGAAAGCGGCAACCACGACCGGCACCTGCTCTTCCTTCAGCACAGCGGCTGCTTCGCCCTCGTAGACTACCTGCTCCTCAAAGAATTGTTTGGCCAGTTCCGGCAGTTCGGCCACATAGGACATTTGCTCCTTGTACAGAGAGACCAGCTTGGTTACCCATTCGCGGTCGAAACTTTCTCCGATCTGCCCCGCTCGCTGCAGATGGGGAATCGCCAATTCGACAATCCGCTCCAAATCCGCCTGCTTGATGTAATAGCCGTTCATCCAGGCCAGTTTTTCCGTGTCAAAAATCGCCCCGGATTTGGACACCCGATCCAGCGAGAATGCCTCAACCAGTTCCTCCAACGAAAATATCTCCTGTTCGCCGCCGGGCGACCAGCCAAGCAGCGCCAAAAAGTTGATCAGCGCTTCCGGCAGATACCCGAGCTGCCGGTATTGCTCGATAAACTGGACGATCGACTCGTCCCGCTTCGACAGCTTCTTTCCATCCTGATTCAGAATCAGCGAGACGTGGGCAAATTCCGGAATCTCCCACCCAAACGCCTGATAAATCAAAATCTGCCGGGGCGTGTTGGAAAGATGTTCCTCACCGCGGATCACATGCGTAATCTTCATCAAATGGTCGTCAATTGTGACGGCAAAATTGTAGGTCGGGATGCCATCCGACTTGACGATCACAAAGTCACCGATCCCATCCGATTCAAATTGCATCTCACCGCGGACATGATCGGTGAAGCGGATGATCTTGCCTTCCGGCACGCGGAAGCGGACCGTTTTTTTGCGGCCTTCCGCTTCAAACGCCGCTTTCTGCTCCTCCGTCAGATGCCGGCACCTGCCCATATATCTTGGCATTTGCCCCTTGGTGAGCAACGCTTCCCGCTCTTTCTCCAGTTCTTCTTCCGTGCAGTAACAAGAATAGGCCTTGCCTTCCGCCAGCAACTGATCCACATAGTTTTGATAGATATCCAGTCGCTCCATGCAACTGTACGGCCCGTACTCGCCGCCGACGCCCGGTCCCTCGTCCCAGAGCAAGCCGAGCCAGCGGAAATTTTCCAGAAACTTCTCTTCGGCTTGCTCCACGTTGCGGGCCTGGTCGGTATCCTCGATTCGCAAGATGTAGGTTCCGCCCATTTTTTTCGCCAGCAAATAGTTAAACAGAGCGGTGCGCGCCCCGCCGATATGCAAATGTCCCGTCGGACTTGGCGCATAACGCACTCGTACAGACATCCGGTTCATCTCCTAACAGTCTTGGTACATCCTTCGTCTATTCTACTCAACCGTCACCAGCAACACAACCGCTTGCGCCGCGATGCCCTCTTCCCGGCCGGTGAAGCCCAATTGTTCCGTCGTGGTTGCTTTCACGTTGACCTGTGCCAGATCAGCCTCCAGCTCTTTCGCAATCACGCCGCGCATCTCTTCAATATAGGGCGCCAGCTTCGGCTTTTGCGCCATCACCGTACAGTCGATGTTGCCAAGCCGAAACCCTTTTTGCTTCACCATCCCCCACACATGACGCAACAGTTCCACCGAATCGGCGCCGCGGTATGTTTCATCCGTATCGGGAAAATGGCGGCCGATATCCCCTTCGCCAATCGCCCCGAGCAACGCATCCTTCACCGCGTGCAGCAGCACATCCGCATCCGAATGGCCGAGCAGCCCTTTATCATGGGGAATCTTCACACCCCCCAGCACCAACGGCCGCCCCTCGACCAAGCGGTGAACGTCAAAACCGATCCCGACTCTCAACATATCCGACGTCTCCCCTTTACAGTTCCCGTTCCACAAACGCTTCCGCGATCAGCAGATCTTCCGGCGTCGTGATTTTGATATTGCGGTAGGAGCCTTCCACCACCCGGACCGGATGGCCTGTCCACTCGACCAAAGACGCATCGTCCGTGCTGCGGCAGCCGGCTGCCACCGCCATTGCGTGCGCTTTCCGCAACAATTGCGCGCGAAACGCCTGCGGTGTCTGCACCGCGAACAAAGTTTCCCGCGGCAGGGTCTCCTCGACGGTTCCATCTGCCACTTTTTTGATGGTGTCTTTGACAGGCGTTCCAATCGTTGCCGCTCCGCACTCGGCCGCCGCCGCAATCACGCGGTCGATCTCATCAGCCGTCACAAATGGCCGGGCGCCGTCATGCACCACAATCAGATCGGCCGCATCGTCCACCATGCGCAGCCCGTTCCGAACGGAGTCCTGCCGCTCCGCTCCACCCGCCGCATACCGGATCACCTTGCGAATCCCGTACTGGTCGATCAGCCGTTTTGCTTCGGCCAGCTCTTCCTCTCTTACCACCAGCACGATTTCGCGGATCAAAGCGGACCGTTCGAGCGCCCGCAGCGTGCGAACCAAGAGCGGTACGCCCGCAATCTCCAGGTACGGCTTCTTGATCTTCGTTTGCATGCGGGAGCCGCTCCCCGCCGCCACCACGATCGCCACCACTCGCATCGAACCCACCCCCAACTGAAAAAAGGGGGCCAGTAATGGACACCCCAATCATACATTATAACGCTTTTTCCAGCAGTTTGGGCTTGGCAAAAATCATTCGACCGGCCGACGTTTGCAGCACACTGGTCACCATCACCTCAAGCCGCGTCCCGATAAATTCCTTGCCGCCCTCCACCACGATCATTGTACCGTCATCCAGATAACCAATGCCCTGGCCATACTCTTTCCCGTCCTTGATCACCTGCACCAGAATCTCCTCGCCGGGCAGCACGATCGGTTTCACCGCATTCGCCAGATCATTGATGTTCAACACCGGAACCCCTTGCAGTTCGCACACTTTGTTCAGGTTAAAATCGTTGGTCACCACCTTGCCGTTGAGCTGTTTCGCCAGGCGAATCAGCTTCGAATCGACTTCCTGAATGTCCTCGAAATCGATTTCCATCACATTGACTTTGATCTTCAGTTCCTTCTGAATCCGGTTCAGAATATCCAATCCGCGGCGTCCGCGGTTTCGCTTTAACACGTCGGACGAATCGGCAATATGCTGCAACTCCTCGAGCACGAACGTCGGGATCACCAGCGTCCCATCGAGAAACCCCGTTTTGATGATGTCAGCGATCCGCCCGTCGATGATCACACTCGTATCCAGCAGCTTCGCATCGCCCGCTTTCGGCACGTTTTTCTGCTTCTCCTTGCCGCCGAATTTGCCCGGAAAAAATGACTTCAGCTCCTCCCGCTTGCTGTACCCGATGCGGAAGCCAAGGATCCCAAGCAACAGACTGAGGAAAATCTGCACCACTTTTCCGACTATCGGGATGCTGGTGACCGCTGGCGACAACAGATACGCGACAATCAATCCAGCCACCGTGCCCAGCACGCCGGCAAACACGTCAGGCAGGGGCGCTTTCAGCAACTTCTCCTCGAACCAGCGGATGAACGACACGCTGTAATTGACCGCCCAGGCGGTTGCCAGAACAAACACCCCCCCGCCTAAGGCCGCCCCGAAAAACGGGGACGTGAACGGTTGCCCGTTCAGGTTGATATAGTCCGTATGAATCAATGCAAACAAATCCGGCCCAAACGTATACCCAAGTACAATCCCGATCATCGCGAAGAACAAATGAACGATTCGCTTAATCACGATCGGTTCACCTCCTTGTATCCATTATAGACAATAATTAGCACCCAAAAAACATTCTATATGGAAATTTCAAGATATTTTACTGTACCAATAGGATACCACAACAAAAAAACAAAAGCAGCCCCAGGCGGGCTGTCACAGTTCAAATTTGGAGTCAAACCGCTCCTGCATCATCAATTCGCGTTTTCGTTTGCGGGAGCTATAGTTTTTTTTTAAGCCATAAAGCGCATACAACGCCAACGGCAGAAAGATCAGCTTGCCCGCCTGGCCCGGATAATAAACGAACACGAACGTGACGAACGCCGCCAACACCGGCACGATCCAATAGGCGGCTTTGGGAATGCCGACTTTCTTAAAATTCGGGTATTTGATGCGGGAGATCATCAGGTATGACAGGCCGACCATTGCCAACGGCAAAATCACTCGCGAGCCCGGAATTAGGTTGTGATACAGCGCCATCGTCGCCAGTATGCCGCCGGCTGCCGTGATCGGGAGCCCGACAAAATAATTCGGGGTGCCGCTCATCACATTGAAGCGGGCCAGCCTGAGCGCTCCGCAGATCGGGAAAAAGCCGGTGAGCACAATCCCGATCCAGCCCAGTTGATGCAGGATCACCCCATACATGATAAAGGCGGGCGCCACCCCAAACGAAATCACATCGGACAAGGAGTCCAGTTCCTTGCCGAATTCGCTGGTCGCGTTCAGTGCCCGGGCGATCCTGCCGTCAAGACCGTCCAGCAGCATGCCGATGATCACCAGGATGGCGGCGATCGAATATTGCTCATTAAACGCAAGGATGATCGAAATGATGCCTAGGAAAAGGTTGGCCAACGTAAAAGCGCTCGGAAGCGCTTTGACAAACATACAGGTACCCCCCGTCAGGTGAACAAAACGAAAATAAGCTATTAGTATTCTTCCCATCATAACTGCATTAAATGTGTCTGTCAATAAACACCTGCTCCTGGATTCGCCGCAGTCCTTCCTTGATCGCCCGCGCGCGAACCTCTCCGATCCCCTCCACATCATCCAGTTCTTCCGTCGTCGCGTTCAGGATCCGCGGCAAGCTGGAAAAACGGGATACCAGATTTTCGATTACAGGATGCGGCAAGCGCGGGATTTTCGTCAAAATCCGGTAGCCGCGCGATGAGACAGGTTCCTCGGTAATGTTGATATCGCCGCTGTATCCGAGAATGCCTGCGATCACCTCACCGTCCAGCAAGTCCTCCGACGATAGCGCATGCAGTTCAGTCAGGATCTGATGCGGCGTCAGCTCCGTATCGCGGCAATAATCTTTCACCAACAGATACGCTTCCTCGTCCACTTTCGAGACCAGTTCGTCGAGCTGCATCGAAATCAGCCGGCCTTCTGTCCCTAATTCTGTAATATATCGCCGGATTTCCATTTTTATGCGCAAAACCATTTCGATCCTTTGCATCACCATGGCCACTTCATGCAGCGTCACCAGTTCCTCGAACTCGAGGGCGCTGAGGTTGGTCAACGACTGGTCGAGCACCGTTTTGTATTTCTCCAGCGTGTTGATCGCCTGGTTCGCCTTCGCCAGGATCACGCTGATGTCTTTCAGCGTATAGCGAAAACTGGACTGGTACAGCGTGATCACGTCGCGCCGTTGCGAGATGCAAATCACAAGCTGGCCGGTTTGTTTGGCGACCCGCTCCGCCGTGCGGTGGCGCGTGCCCGTCTCAAACGAGGGAATCGAAGCGTCGGGAGTCAACTGCGCGTTCGCAATCAAAATCCGCTTCATGTCTTCGCTCAGGATGATCGCCCCGTCCATCTTCGCCAGCTCGTACAGATTGGCGGGAGTAAAATCACAATCGATCTTGAAGCCGCCGTCGACGATTTTCTCCGTCGCCTCGGTCAGCCCGACCACGATCAACGCGCCCGTCTTCGCCCGCAGCACATTTTCCAGCCCTTCCCGCAGCGCGGTCCCCGGCGCCGTCACGCGCAACAGCTTGTTGATCATCGTTTCTTTTTTCAGATCCTCTCTCATCCTGGTCACTCCCGCAACACGATTTCAAACGCCTGTTGTATGCTATCGACACCTATGACCTCAATTCCTGCAGGAGGCGTCCAGCCCCTCAGATTTTTAGCCGGAATGATGCATCGGGTGAAGCCGAGTTTTTGCGCTTCCTTGACGCGCTGTTCGATCCGTGAGACACCGCGGATTTCGCCGGCGAGGCCGACTTCCCCGATGTAAACTTCCTGCGGGCTCATGCCGGTATCGCGAAAGCTGGAAGCGATCGCCAACGCCATCCCCAGGTCAACCGCCGGCTCATCCAGCCGTACGCCACCCGCCACATTCACATACGCATCCTGCGAACCAAGATACAACCCCATTCGCTTTTCCAGCACCGCCATAATCATTGACACCCGGTTGTGATCAATGCCGTTTGCCTGCCGGCGGGGGGTGCCAAACGCGGTTGGACTGACCAGCGCCTGGATCTCGACCAGCACCGGCCGCGTGCCTTCGACCGAGGCGACCACGGCAGAACCCGGCGCCCCGTGCGACCGCTCCGACAGGAACAGTTCGGACGGATTGCCGACTTCGACCAGCCCCTGTTCCCTCATTTCAAAAATCCCGATCTCGTTGGTCGAGCCAAACCGGTTTTTCACCGCCCGCAGAATTCGGTAGGAATGATGCCGTTCCCCTTCAAAATAGAGCACTGCATCGACCATATGCTCCAGCAAACGCGGGCCGGCGATCGCTCCTTCCTTCGTCACGTGTCCGACGATAAACGTCGCAATGCCGCCGGTTTTGGCAATCCGCAGCAGATGTCCCGTGCACTCCCGCACTTGGCCGACCGAGCCGGGCGTCGAACCGATCACCGGATGAAAGATGGTCTGAATCGAATCGATTACCAGAAAATCCGGTTTGACCGTTGTGATGTGCATCTCGATTTGCGTCAGGTCTGTCTCGGGCAGTACGAACAGATTCGGCGACAACAGTTGCAGCCGGTCGGCCCGCAACTTGATCTGCTGCGCCGATTCTTCGCCGGACACATACAACACCGTCAGTCCCTGCACCGCCAGCTGGTACGAGGTTTGCAGCAGCAGCGTCGATTTCCCGATGCCGGGGTCGCCGCCGACCAGCACCAGCGACCCGGGAACGATGCCGCCGCCGAGCACCCGGTTGGTTTCTTCCGACCCCGTCCGAATCCGCGGCTGTTGGGACACGTCGATCTGCTGGATGCTCTCCACCTTCGATTCATTGTTCATGAAACCCGCAGGCAGGCCAGCCCGGGCCGAACGCCCCATTTCCTCGACCATCCGGTTCCACGCGTTGCACCCCGGGCATTTGCCCATCCATTTCGGACTTTCATAGCCGCATTCCTGACAGACGAACTTCACTTTTGCCTTCGCCATATCTTTCCTCCAACCGTTCCCCCGGCCCAAGCATCATCCACTTCTTCAATATATACCAAAAAGGGGGGTTTTTCTATTGAAACGCAACAAAGAGAACGGCCGAACGGCTCGTTCTCTTTGGTTTGCATCCACCCGGCGCTTCACACCTCTGCTGGAGAAATTTCCAGTTTCGTCACTTTCAAGTGATCGCCTTCCACATCGATTTTCACTTTGTCGCCCCGCTGGATCTCGCCGGTCAGCAACGCTTCCGACAAGCGGTCCTCGATGTGCCGCTGGATCGCCCGCTTCAGCGGGCGGGCGCCGTAGGTGGGATCGAAGCCTTCTTTTGCCAGGAACGCTTTCGCTTCATCCGTCAGAACGAAGTCGATGTTGTGCTCCCGCAGCCGCTTCCGCAGATCTTCCGTCATCAGATTGACGATCTGTTTGATGTCGTCTGCCGACAGCGGATGGAAGACGATAATCTCGTCGATCCGATTGAGGAACTCCGGCCGGAACTGCTTCTTCAACTCGTCCATCACGCGGGCTTTCATGTCGATATAGTCCGCTTCGCGGTTGGCTGTGAAGCCCAAAGCACCGCCTTTTTTGATCGTTTGCGCGCCAACGTTTGAGGTCATGATGACGATCGTGTTGCGGAAGTCAACCGTCCGGCCCTTCGCGTCGGTCAGCCGTCCGTCATCCAGCAGTTGCAGCAGAATGTTGAACACTTCCGGATGAGCTTTCTCAATCTCGTCCAGCAGGACAACCGAGTACGGCTTGCGGCGAACCGCTTCCGTCAACTGGCCGCCCTCCTCATAGCCGACATATCCCGGAGGCGCCCCGACCAAACGCGAGGTGGTGTGCCGCTCCATGTACTCCGACATGTCGATCCGGATCATTGCGTTTTCGTCGCCAAACATCGCTTCCGCCAGTGCTCTTGCAAGCTCCGTCTTGCCGACCCCGGTCGGTCCCAGGAAGATGAACGAGCCGATCGGCCGTTTCGGATCTTTCAATCCAGCGCGGGCACGACGCACGGCACGGGCGACCGCTTTCACCGCTTCTTCCTGACCGATCACACGGTTATGCAGCAGTTTCTCCAGATTGATCAAGCGCTCTGTTTCTTCCTCGGCCAATTTGCGAACCGGGATTCCCGTCCACATCGACACGATTTCCGCAATATCTTCCTCGGTCACGACGGTGTCGTTTTTCACTTGGTTTTGCTGCCATTCGATCTTGCGGGCCTCCAGCTCTTCCCGCAATTTTTGTTCCTTGTCGCGGAGCGCGGCCGCTTTTTCAAACTCCTGGCTTTGCACCGCCGATTCCTTCTCAAACCGCACTTCTTCCAGCTTTTCTTCGAGTTCTTTCAGGTTCGGCGGCTGCGTGTGGCTGCGCAGACGGACGCGGGAAGCCGCTTCATCGATCAGGTCGATCGCCTTGTCAGGCAGGAAGCGGTCGGTGATGTAGCGATCGGACAAACGGACAGCCGCTTCCAGTGCTTCATCCGAGATTTTCACACGGTGATGGGCTTCATACCGGTCACGCAGTCCGTGCAGGATCTGAATCGCGTCCTCGACGCTCGGCTGTTCCACCATGATCGGCTGGAACCGCCGCTCCAGCGCGGCATCTTTTTCAATATGCTTGCGGTATTCATCCAATGTGGTGGCGCCGATACACTGCAGCTCGCCACGGGCCAACGCCGGTTTTAGAATGTTCGAGGCGTCGATCGCACCTTCCGCGCCGCCCGCCCCGATCAGTGTGTGCAGCTCGTCGATGAACAGGATAACGTTGCCAGCCTGACGGATTTCATCCATGATCTTTTTCAGCCGATCCTCAAATTCGCCCCGGTACTTGGTGCCGGCGACCACCGTGCCCATATCGAGCACCATCACCCGCTTGTTGCGGAGCGTCTCCGGAATTTCATTGGCGACGATCCGTTGTGCCAGCCCTTCTGCGATCGCCGTTTTTCCGACGCCAGGTTCTCCGATCAGCACCGGATTGTTTTTGGTACGCCGTGACAGCACCTGGATCACGCGCTCGATCTCCTTCGCACGGCCGATCACCGGATCCAATTTTCCGTCACGCGCCATTTGCGTCAGGTCGCGCGCCAGCGAATCGAGCGTCGGCGTATTCGCTGCTTGCGGCGATTCCTGGTTGTTGTCATTCACATCGCCGCCCAGCAACTGGAGAACCTGTTGCCGCGCTTTGTTGAGGGACACCCCCAGATTGGACAGCACGCGGGCCGCCACGCCTTCCCCTTCGCGGATGAGACCGAGCAAAATATGCTCGGTGCCCACATAATTATGCCCCAGTTTGCGCGCTTCGTCGATCGACAGTTCGATCACTTTCTTGGCTCGTGGCGTATACGCCATACCGCCGACCGGCGCCTGACCGCGGCCGATGATTTTCTCCACTTCTTTTTGCACCTTTTCGCTCGACAGTCCGAGGCTGACCAGCGCTTTCGCCGCAATTCCTTCGCCTTCCCGGACGAGCCCCAGCAAAATATGCTCGGTGCCGACCCCGGAATGACCCAGCCGACTGGCTTCCTCTTGTGCCAGCGCCAACACTTTTTGTGCACGTTCCGTAAACCGTCCAAACATCATCGCATACCACCCCTTTTGTAAAATTTTATGACACAGAAGCTGAATCGGAACGCAAACGTTCCCGGATGATCGCCGCTCGCCGCCAATCCCGCTCGCCGGGCGCCAATTCCTTGCCTGTCAGCTTCTGCAAAATCGCCGGCCGCGTCATCACCATCAATTCCTTCAGGATACCGGCCGACACGCCTTTAATCGTGCCCAGATCGATCCCCAGCTTGACATCCGACAGACGCTGCATCGCTTCTTTCGATTCGATTTTTCGCGCGTAGGCGAGGATGCCGTACGACCGCCAGATGCGGTCCTCCAACGCTTCCCGGTTGTCGCGCAACAGCTGCTTGCGGGCTGCCCGCTCATGCTCGAGAATCTGCTTGACAACACCTTGTAGGTTTTCCAAAATCTCTTCTTCCGATTGCCCCAACGTGATCTGGTTCGAAATCTGGAACAGGTTGCCGATCGCGTCGCTGCCTTCCCCGTACAATCCGCGCACCACCAAGCCGACTTGCGAAATGGCGGACAGGATGCGGTTGATCTGTTGGGTCAGCACCAAACCGGGCAAATGCATCATCACAGACGCCCGAATCCCGGTACCTACGTTGGTCGGACATGAAGTCAAATATCCGTATTTCTCATGAAACGCGTAATCCAGTTTTGACTCCAGTATATCATCCACGAGGCTCGCCAACTGCCACGCATGGCGGACTTGAAAACCGGGGACGATGCACTGGATGCGCAAATGGTCCTCTTCATTGATCATGATCGACACCGATTCGTCGCTCGATACGGCGAATGCACCGCGCCTTGCCTCCTCGGCCAAAGCGGGGGAAATCAGATGTTTTTCGACGAACACTTGCCGTTCCACATCGGACAGCTCCCAACTGCGGAACAATTCAAACCGGCCGACTTGCCGCATGTCAGGACTTTTCAACGCCCTGCGGGCTTCCTCGACGATTTTTTCCGCATCGCTGTCGGTCAACAGGGTGCAAAACGGATAGCGGGCGAGATTGCGAGCGATGCGGATGCGGGTTGAGACGACAATATCCGATTCCGGTCCGCTTTCCTTCATCCAGGCAGGACTTGTGTTGAGAAAATCGTGCACGGACATCTACACACCCCCTCAGTTTCCCAACTGTTGTTCAAACGCGCGAATTTTGTCCCGCAGTTCGGCAGCTTCCTCAAACCGCTCCGCCTGGACAGCCGCTTGCAGTTGTGCGCGCAGTTTGTCCAGCTCCCGCTGCAGCTTGATCTTGCCGCCGGTGCGCCGCGGCACCTTGCCCGCATGCGTAGTCGAACCGTGCACCTTCCTCAGCAGCGGTTCCAGCCGCGATTGAAAATGCTTGTAACAATCGGCGCAGCCAAAGCGCCCGTATTGACTGAATTGCGAATAGGTCAAGCCGCACGTGCTGCACCGAGGCGGCGCGGCAGCCGTCCCGCCCGGCGGATCAAAATTCAACAGCCCCGACAACAGGCTGTTGAGCGAAAATCCCGCGCTCGCCGGGCTCATCCACTCCCCTTTTTCACGGGCACAGACTTCGCACAGGTGGAATTCGCTTTTGTCGCCCTGGACGATTTTGGTGAAATGTACGGTAGCCGGTCGCTGCCCGCATTCCTGACATTTCATCACACATCCCTCCTACCCTGTCAAAATCGCACGTAGCATGGCGGACAGCAGGTTGGCCCGCAGTTGATCCCGTTCCGCAACACTGGTTTGCAATACGTCGCGGGAAACGGCCGCTTCCAGCATCCGCGCTTCGCGGGCGGTGATGATTCCTTCCTCCCGCAAACGCTGGATGACTCCTTGCGCTTCCCTTTGCGTAATTTGAGAACCGATCAGTTTTATAACCGCCTGCAACGCATTGGCATCCGTTTTCAAATCAAGCTTGCGGATACGGATATAGCCGCCGCCGCCGCGCTTGGATTCGACGACATAGCCTTTTTCAAAAGTGAATCGTGTACTGATCACATAGTTGATTTGCGATGGGACGCACTGAAACCGATCGGCCAGTTCGCTGCGTTGAATCTCGACAGAATTAGACGGGCCTGATTTCAGCATCTGCTTGATATATTGTTCAATGATATCGGAGATGTTCAGAACGATTCACTCCTATCATTGACAGTATGACGTTCATTGAGCAAAGGTTTTTGACTTTGACTATCCTTGACCTTTGTCTTCATTATAGCGCGTTGGTTTTTTCTTTGCAAGTCATCCGGAAAAATCATTTCCGCGGAATTGCGAATCGCTGTTTCCAACTGGTAAATAACGTTCCCTCCCAATGGATGCGATATACTTGCCGACCGCCCCCGGCGGTCAATGCGTAGATTTGTATTTGTCAACCCAAAATTCCGCCATTCGCTCATTTAATTTTCCCCCACCTGTGAAACAGAGAACTTACAGATGGCGGTAATTCCCCTTCGGATTTTTTT
>NZ_AQXL01000111.1 GCF_000376225.1 Effusibacillus pohliae DSM 22757 | reverse complement strand
CCCGATGATTTTGAGGAAATCATGCCGGTGATTTTGGGGAATTGCTATCCGATGCTATTGGGGATTTTACATCCGATGTTGACACCGGCAGCGCGGCGTTACGAGTTGATTTTACGTTGTCCCCACAACTCACATCGATTGGCACATGCCGCTTCTATTCACAACGAGCAGCGTGTGCCTTTCGTTTTGAGCGGCGTTACACTTCTCATTGATTTGGCAGGTTGGCGTTCCCCTTCTCCCGTCATTGTCGGTGAGATTTACGCCGTCATTTTACGTGAGTGGCAACAGTATACTTCCAACCATTCCACATTCCACATTTCAAGTGTCCAATATGCATGATCATATGCAGACCTCCAAAAAAAGAGGAACCCAGCAGGTTCCCACACAATATAACACAATATAAAAAGGGGTCGAATTGAGGCTGGGCCTCATTCTGCTTTCCGACGTTCGACACCCAGATACCGCTTCAGCGCATCCTGCAGCACGTGCGAAAAGTTCACCTTGTGTTCTTCTGCCAGGTCGTTCAGCCACTTTGGGATGGTCAGTGTCTTTTTCACCGCGCGATCCTCCATCTCGTCCCGAAACGGCGGCATCCAGACCTCCACCAATACCACGGCCTGGTTTTCCTCCGTCCGCAGCTTCGATACGGGAGTAGGAGCCGGAATGGGATCTCCATCCTGCTCCATTCCGTACAGATGCAGCGCCATCGCTTCTTTCGCATTGTGCAGCGCTTCCTCGTCCGTGTCCCCGCAAGTCAGGCACCCCGGCAAATCAGGAAACTCAACCGAAATCCCATCTTCTGCATAATCGAAAATCGCTGGATAAATGTACCGATCTTTCACGTATATTGAAACCTCCTTTGCAGGCAGGTCGGTTATTCCAGCCCTGCCTGCTTGAGTATGCTCTTGACCGTCTTAATTGGAAGGTCCTTCTTCGGGTGAGGGATTGTCACCCGCCCAGGTTTGGTTGGATGTTTGTACTGGTGATGACTCCCGGCCACCGCCACCAAGTACCACCCATCCACCTCAATCAGTTTGATCAATTCCCTTGACGAGTAGCTTTTCAATATCCCCTCCTCCTTACACCTTTATTATAATACGTATTTTTATACGTGTCAATTGTGGTTGAGAAATTGTATCACGTCGTCGAAAAGAGGCCGTCACTCGGCCTCTTTTCTCTTCGACGGCGGCGATGCCATCTTCGCGATGAACGGTGTCACCATCTACCCGCCAGCGCGCAGCACGTTGATGGCGTGGAATCGGGGCAGTTTTATTCCATCTTCAATGGTGAACGGCGCAATGTCCTCCGCAAGATCCCGAAATGTCTTTTTGCTACTATTGTACAGATGATAATGGACGCCGGCTGCCTTTATGATCTCGGCCAAATTGTGCGGGATATGCTCCCACGAGTGGAACATCCAGACATATCCGACTCGCCATTTTCGCGATTCGACGGCTGCGGCCTTCCAGATTTTTTCCGATCGCATATATTGATGTGGCTCATCGAAAATCACAAAAAGGGAAACTGATCTTGCTCCTTTCGAAGCGTCATGGCCAGATCAATTTTTGTGGATAGCAGATTCACAATCAGATCCACACCTTCCGGCCCCAACTCTGTCTTTGGCACATCGATGATGATCGCCTTTCGTTCTACTCGTGCGCCCCAAGCAGGATGTCGCCTTGGAGAATGGACTCCGGTATGTCGGTTTCCAGCGAGCGGATGTTTTGAAGATGATATTTTTCCTGCAGCGGACCCGTCGGAAGCAGAAAAAGACGGGAAACTTCCGGGATCGAAAGGTAGTCCTTTTGCAGCCGGATCCCCATACTGCGCTGCTGCATCTTCCGCCACATCTTTTCCGAGGACATCTCGGCGGGAATCAAGTGATTGTCGCCATCCAATTCCCGGAATGCCATCGTGGCGCTGCGCAGTAATGCTCGAGCGCGGGCCGGTGAATCGCATACTACCCCCACTCGTCCAGATACGTCGAAAGCATCCCCACGGGTTTTGGCCAGTGTTTCCGTACGCAGCCAACCGTCACGAAGAATAACCGCCCGTTCGGCATCGTCAAGCCGCACTTTTTCCGGTTCCTCACCTGTAATCAGTTCCGTTACAATGCTAATGGTCTCCAGGACGGTTCCAGTGGCAATCCGTAGCGCGGTCCGCGCAGCCCCCTGCTTGTTAAGTTGCCGACCGACCTCGACCAGGATCTGCATGATGGCTGGCACGAACTGCAGACCGATATACCCCACCGCGGCCCACTTGATCATCTGCAGGCCTTTGTGGCGTTGACCCAACATGATCAGCAGAAACCCTCCGGTTACCATCAGGAAGGCAATCGGGTACGACACCCCTTTCGCCAGCTCGACAAGTGGATCGAACGCCCGAATGATCCGGTCTGCGATCCCGGCGGCTTCTGCCAGATCCGCCTTGATCAGAAAGACCGCTGTCGCGCTGGACAGGAGAGCGTTGACCAGCCGTTTTTCCTTCTAAGTCATAACGCCCTCCCTCCGCCCGAAAAAATCCTCCAAGGAAATCACCTCGACATTTTGACGCCGGCGTGGTAACGCCATCGAATAAAACATGGTATATCTCTCCTCTCAATTGGTGATACTGACAACAAACCGCGAAGGAGGACTTCAGATGCCGATATTGACACTGCTTGGGTACGGATTAGTGGCTTCTGGTGGAACAATCTTTGTTCTGAAGATACTGATTGACGCAGGCATCATCGGGTGAAATTTTCCCAGTTGCGGGCCATGCATATTTTCGCATCCTCCCGCATACACTGCTAGCGAAGCGCAGCTTTAGCAAGCCGCGACGCAGCGGCTATAGGCCATCCCTGACCCTCATTCGGAGGGTCTTTTTTGTTGCCACCCATCTCCCCTCACATGGTTTCTGATTCGCATTTCCGCTGCCAGAGCCTGCTTAACAAACTGGGCGAAATTGATCGTCTTAGAGAACTCAAACAGTTTTGCTTCTTCCGGTTTTGCCAGGTTAAAAGTGACAAACCGCTTCTTTTCGCCATCCATCACGTCGCATCCCCTCTCCTCTTGCGGTGTGATGGTAAATGCATATGTCGAGTATTCGACACTTATGATAAGTAATTGTCGAAACAGACAAAAAATAATGGCCGTCACAGATCCGGCCATATATCGTATACTGACACCCCGAAGACTCTCGCTATAGCATACGCTTTATCCAACTGGGGAATCCCGCCTTTTATGTATGTATGAATCGTCGTGCGTTTAACGCCCGATTTTTCCGCAAGCCAGGTAACCGGCCTGCCATCCAGCAATTCCCGTATCCTATTTTTCACATCCCCCACCTCACCGCATATTTCGGCAGCCGACTTGTCGAATCCTTTGTCGATGGGCGGGAGGTTTTGGCGAAAAAAGCCCACTTGTGCATTGCCACTATATATGGTACCATAATATCGAAGATGAGGGCAGAATGAGCAAACTAGAAAAGCTTCTGCAAAAAATCAAGAACAATCCCAAACAAGTGCGTTTTGAAGAACTGGATAAAATCCTGATCCGTGCCGAGTTTGAACGGCGGAGTCCAAGAGGGGGTTCCAGCCATTATACATACACAAAGGGTGAAAAACTCCTTACTGTTCCCTACAAAAAGCCTCATATCAAAGCCGTTTATGTAGAAAGAGCGATCAAACTTTTGGAAGGAGAGATGGACGATGAGTAAGAAAGACCTGCAATATTACTTAGATCTTCCCTATCGCATCGTACTTCACCCTGCTGATGAGGGCGGGTACGTGGTTGAAATTCTGGAACTGCCCGGTTGCCTCAGTCAAGGAGAAACGATTGAAGAAGCGTTGGAGATGATCGAGGATGCCAAGCGTGCCTGGTTGGAAGTCGCATTGGAAGAAGGAATAGAGATTCCGGAACCCGCACGGGACACCGAGGAATACTCAGGGAAACTCAACATTCGGATTCCAAAGTCGCTTCATCGGATCTTGTCCGAAAAAGCAAAAGAAGAAAACGTCAGCCTGAACCAGTACATCAATTATCAGCTCTCCCGCGGCGTTGGTTATCCAACAAAAAGATCTCTTTAACCCAGCTTTTCCGCTGGGTTGTTTTTTCTATACCGGTGTCTAAAAAATCCCGGTCCGAATCCGGGATGTTTAATTCAACCAAGGATTTTTTATTTGATATCCGTGAAATTCTTCGTATCCTCCCACATACGCTCAAACTGCTTTTCCCAATCCTTAGCGATGGACGGATCCCTCAGCACTACAAGCACTTCATCGTTTGTGGTCGAGGCTGCAACCGTGTAGTTGTACGATCCCGTCGTGACCAACGATTGGTCCGCGATGGTGACCTTGAGATGCATCAGGCCCGAGTGGGTATTCTCTTTGATGGGGATTCCTGCTTCACGAAGCCGCTTCAAATCTTCCGCCTGATACTTCCCTTGCGCTTCCTGGTGATCGGTGATCATACGCACTTTCACCCCGCGTTTCTTCGCCGCAATAATCGCATCGCGAATGTCATCTTTCGTAATCGAATAAATCGCAATATCGAGCGACGATTTCGCTGAGTCGATCACATTTTTTAAAAGCGTCTCCGGGTGCTGGTCCGCCTGCGTGAACGCATATTCAACTCTTGTCTGATCACTCTTCGAACGATCAGCAGAAACTGCGTGATCCACCGGCGCGCAGCCAGGGAAAAACAATGCGATTGCACTAGTCATAGCCATGATTTTCAAACGATTGCTCATCGATCTCAAACCGTTCGATTTTGATTCCGTTCGCTTTCAGCTTCTCGATCTCAGCCACCGCTTTTTGATAAGCCTCCGTGTCTGAACAGGTATCTCTTAGATCAATGAATCAAAGATACTTTAGCAGAGTAAAGATTTGCAATAGATTTGCAACCACAAGAAAAGGCAGTCTTGGTGACTGCCGAAAACCCTTGATTTACTGGTGCCGGAAGCCGGACTCGAACCGGCACGGGTGCAACCACCCGAGGGATTTTAAGTCCCTTGTGTCTGCCATTCCACCACTCCGGCTTATGAATGGAGGCGCCACCCGGATTCGAACCGGGGAATAAAGGTTTTGCAGACCTCTGCCTTACCACTTGGCTATGGCGCCATAACAGGATCGGATCAACCGTCTCGGTGCCGCCAGGACGGAACCCGCAACACCACTAGCTAGCAATGGGACCCGTATGCAGGCATTCGCCGTACGCAACCGGGCCCCAAGCAAAAGTCCAAGCTGGTGGAATCGATGGGACTCGAACCCACAACCCCTGCGCTGCCAGCGCAGTGCTCTACCAATTGAGCTACGACCCCGCATCAGCGACAATTTTTATTATACATAGCTGCGCCGGGATAGGCAAGGGGCAAAAAACTACCAAGGAATCCACCGTCAATGCGGAGCCACGGACGCTGGCAAAATCTCCACATGCTGCTTAAAAGCTCCGGTAAACCCTTCGCCCCGTTCGATCTGAATCCACTGTCTTCGCCGACACTCCAGCCGCCGCGTAATATACTCGCACGCCACACGCGGATCGATCCGGTCGCCGCAAGTGTATACATCGACGCTTGCATACCCGTGTTCCGGAAAACTGTGAATCGTCAAATGGGATTCCGAAATAATCACGACACCGCTGACCCCGTGCGGCGTAAATTTGTGAAACGTCACTTCGCGCACTTCCGCCCCCGCCTCGAGAGCCGCATTCACCATCATCCGCTCGACCTGCTCGATATCATTCAAAATCTGCGGGTTGCACTCCCATAGCTCCGCAATCACATGACGCCCCATTGTGTCCATCCACGATCCCCCCTGAGACCCATTCGCTGGAGTTTAGTATCTGACAAGGGGCGTCCGATTAGACTGGGAATATTTAATGCTTGCCGATCAAAAATTTTCCGATCGCCGTCTGATGCTCATCCGAATTCCAAAGCGAAGCACACAGCCGGCTTTCCAGATCCATCGCCTCTTCCAGGCGCAGATTGCGGGATTGCCGCATGATGTGCAGAATACTTTGCACCGCCGCCGGCGAATTATCCGCCAACTCGCGGGCAAATTTCCATACCGCTTCCCAGAACCGGTCAGGCTGCGCCACTTCATCCACCAGCCCGATCTGTTTCGCTTCCTCCGCCGTAATCACCTTGCCCGTCAAAATCAGCCGTAGCGCCGGCTGATACCCGATCGTTCGGGCGAGCAGCGCCGCGCCTCCCCAACCGGGCGAAATGCCGAGTTTCACTTGTACAAATCCGATCGTCGCGGCAGACGAAGCCACGCGGAAATGGCAAGCGACCGCCAGTTCCCCGCCGCCGCCCCGGGCGGCGCCGTTCACTCCGGCGATCACCGGCTTCGGGAAAGTCGCGATCCGGTAGAGGATGTCGCGCATATCCGACCATTTTTTATAGACATCATCCGGCGTGCGTAGCGATTGGTGGAACTCTTTCAGATCGCCGCCGGCGGCAAACGAGCGGTCGCCGGTCCCGGTCAGGATCACCGCCCGTACATCCGCATTGACGGCCGCTTGATCGAGCGCATGCGAGAGGCGGTCCATCACTTCCGAGTTGATCGCATTGCTGGACTCCGGCCGGTTGATTCGAATGACGGCAATATGTTCGGCCAATTCGGTGACAACAAGTGCAGACATGGAGAAACCTCCGTTCAATAATCTCTTTTTCTATCGTAACAGACTTCGATAGGGTTGTGAACGGTTCCGCGTCACAGCTATTGGCTGTTTGAAATCCCCTCCTGCTTGATCGGCCCCCGTTTTTTCATCAGGTGACCGGCTGCCAGCACCAGGACAGCGGTAGCGATCGGAACGATGTAATGAATCCCCGGCACGCCGTGCACCCAATGGTTCACCGTTTGATCTCCCACAATCATTTCACCGGCGGTGTACGCCAGGATTCCGGAGCCAATGTAGACAATCGCTGGGTATTTTTCAATCAGCTTCAAAATCATCGTGCTGCCCCACACGATCACCGGAATGCTCAGCAGAATACCGATCACCACCAGATAAACCTTTCCGTTCGCAGCACCGGCAATCGCCAGCACGTTGTCCAGGCTCATCACAAAATCGGCAACGACGATCGTTTGAATCGCCTGCCATAGATTGTTGGCCGCCTTAATCTCGACACCCTCTTCCTTGTCGATCAGCAATTTGTACGAAATCCAGATCAGCATCAGTCCGCCGGCCACCATCAAAAACGGAATCTTCAAAAGCCATACCACCACCAATGTCAGCACGATCCGCAACACGATCGCCCCGGCCGTCCCCCAGAGAATCGCCTGTCTCCGTTTGTCAAGCGGCAGTTTCCGGCTGGCGAGCGCGATCACAATCGCGTTGTCACCGCTCAATACCAGATTGATGATGATTATGCTGAAAAAGGCCACCAATAATTCCCACATCGTGCTTTCGCCTCCCCCAAATAGTGTTCCACAATCTGCAAAAATAAAAGACCTTCACCTCTACTAGAGAGGCAAAGGTCTTGCAAACAACGTGACGTTGCCAGTAAAGCCGGGGATCCGTGTATCCCGTCATGACGACCTTACTGTAAAAGCTACTCCCCTTTGCGGAACACCCTATATGCTTGAGAAAAGCATACCGAGTCCCGCCCCTGTTTGTCAATCAGAAAATCCGGGATTTGAAAATCCGGGATCGAATTCCGGAGGAAAATCGCGGCGGTTGACAGGAATCCCCCGATTGGTATCGAATCTTAGATAGAATATGCATTCCAGATGGAGGTTGTGACATTGGAAAACCGGATCAAACCCCGCGTCAAAATTTTGCGTTACACCGACCCGGATCGTTTGTCCCTCGCCAAAAATGCGGCGATTTTTTTAGGCAAATCGGATGAAGACAACGTGAAACGGCCCTTGAATTTGCTGAAAAAGGGCCATACCTCAATCTTCCGCGGCGAACACGTGAAGTTTGAGTTCTGGACCACAAAAGTCGTATACGATCACCTTGTGACTTATACCACAGCCCAAATGCGGGCGTGCGGCGGCCTGCGTGCGAATGAAGCGCAATATTTCATCCCGCCCGTGGAGGCTCCCGAGCTATACGAGATCGGGCAGCGTCACCTGGAAACCTACCAAATGCTGGTTCGCGGCATCGATCCCGACACCAACGATCCGACCGAACGGCTCCGCCTGCAAGCCGCCCGTTCCGTCGCACCGATGAGCGTGGAACTGCACTACATTCTGCAGTTTAACTTCCTGACATTGATGGAAGCGGTATTCCCGCAACGGATCTGGGAGCCTGGCGCCCAACCGGACACGTTCGAAGTGGTCAATCTGATGTGGGAGCAAGTCCGCCAGCACGACCCGGAACTGTGGGACCTCGCAAAAGACATCTATGGTCCGGAAGCGATCGCCTGGAAAAAAGCGCGCGCCCGGCTGAAAAAAGAGAATCCCGAGTTATTCAAGGAAATTATGGAAAAATACGGCCAGTTAAAATCGATGTGGACATGATGGAGGAACTTGTATGAAACAATCGCGTCGGCTGGAGAAGTTTCGTTCCGCTGTGTTCTTTGAACTGAACGATTTGAAGCAGCAACTGCGCGCGGAGGGCAAAGAGATCATCGATTTGGGCATCGGCTCGCCCGACTTGCCGCCGCCTCCCCATGTGATCCAAACGTTGGCAGAGGCAGTCGCCGATCCCGGTGGGTACGGCTATCCGACTTCCGAGGGCAGTCTGTTTTTCCGGGAAGCGGTCGCGACTTGGTATAAAAATCGGTTTAGCGTTCCAGTGGACCCGCTCAGAGAATGCATGGCCCTGATGGGGTCGCAGGACGGATTGTCCCACTTGGCGCTCGCGTTGGTGGATCCCGGTGACTATGTACTGGTGCCGGATCCAGGTTATCCGATCTACGAAGTCAGCATTCATCTGGCGAACGGGATTCCCTATCGGCTGCCGCTGACGGAAGAGAACCAGTTTCTACCGGATTTTTCCGCGATTCCGAAGGAGGTGGCCGGCAAGGCGAAGCTGATGATCCTCAATTACCCCAACAATCCGGTGACGGCGGTGGCCGACCGTGCGTTTTACGAAAAAGCGGTTGCCTTCGCAAAGCAGCACCAGATTGCGATCGTCAGCGACATCGCCTACTCCGAGCTGGCGTTTGACGGCTACCGGCCGATGAGCATACTGGAAATCGAAGGCGCGAAAGATGTTGCCGTCGAATTTCATTCTTTGTCGAAGAGCTTCAACATGGCCGGCTGCCGGATCGGCTTTGCCGTCGGCAACCGCGACATCCTGCAGGCGCTGGCTGTCGTGAAATCGAACATCGACTACGGCGTGTTCACCGCAGTGCAAAAAGCGGCGGCCGCCGCCCTGCTCGGCGACCAGTCGCATACCAGGCGGATGGCCGAAACGTATCAGTCAAGGCGAGATGTGTTACTCGACGGACTCGCCCAAATCGGCTGGCAGATTCCGAAACCGAAGGCCACCATGTTTGTCTGGGCAAAGATTCCGGTCGCGATGGCATCGCGCGAATTCACACGCGAACTTTTGAGAAGAACGGGGGTTGCCGTGGTTCCCGGCGTTGGCTTCGGCCAGCAGGGGGAAGGATACGTCCGAATCGCCCTGGTGCAGCCTGAGGACCAATTGCAGGAAGCGGTCAGGCGGATCGGCGCAAGCGGCATCCTCCGGTGAAGAAAGCAGGCGAAACCAACAGGCAACACCAACAGGGAACTGCACTGTGAAGAAGGAGGGCGAAATGTGACGCGAAAATTGTTCTACAGCAGCATGCCGGCCAGCACCTGCTGTCTGCCGCTTTTGAACAGCTGTATGATGCGGAGACGTTCGGCTTTCATATGGGCAAGGAAGTGGTAACGGTCGATATTGCCCGCCACCCGCTGCTGCCCGAGGAAGTGGCGGCGGTCGAAAAGCTGGTCAACCGCGTCATTTTTGAAAATCGGCCGATCACAGCCGCGTTTGTCGAACCGGAAGAAGCAAAGCGGCTGCCGTTGCGCAAACCGCCTTCCGTTACTGAAAACATCCGGATCGTGACGGTCGCCGATTTTGACCATTCGCCTTGCGGCGGCACACATCCCGCCCGGACGGGAGAGATCGGCTTCGTCAAAGTCCTGGCATGGGAAAAATACAAAGCCGGCACCCGAATCGAGTTCGTTTGCGGCGGTAGAGCGGTTGCCGCGATGGACCGCAAGCAACAAATCCTGCGCGAACTGGGACGACTGTTGGGCACGGGCGAAAGCGAGCTGTACGCTTCCGCTGCCAAGCTGATGAACGACCGCAAGGAACTGGAGCGAAGCCTGCAGGAAACAAAACAGACCTTATTGCAACACGAAGCGGAACAATTGCGGAACCAAGCTCAACTGGTCGGATCATTGCTGGTCTCCGCCGCCGTCTACGAGAATCGGCCGATGCAGGAACTGCAACGTCTGGCTGGATTTGTGACGGCCGCCGCCAACCGCGTGGCGCTGTTGGCAAGCGCAGGAGACAAAACGAATCTCGTGTTTGCCAAAGCAAACGATGTCAACCTGTCGATGGTGTCCCTGCTGAGAGCCGTTTTGCCTCTGGTCAACGGAAAAGGGGGCGGCAACGATTCCATCGCCCAAGGCGGCGGCGCTGGAACCGGCAACCCCCAAACGGTGCTGGAGCAAGCACTGCACCTGCTCACAGAGCAAACGGAAAATCGGTCCTATTCGTAACAAGCTTCATAAATCGCCAGCACGTCAGGCTCCCGCAATTCGCGAATCCCCGGGATGAATCCGTTGCCGCGGCCGCCGATGCGGACCGCGTCGGCCGCCATCCGGGCCAAGGCATCCCGCGGGATGCCTTGTTTTTTCAGGGAACCGGCGACACCGATTTCGGCAAACCAGGCTTCCACCGCCGCGATCGCCGCTTCCGCCGCTTTCAGATCATCCGTTTCCTGCACGCCGAACACCCGCCTGCCCATCCGGGCAAACCGTTCCGGCCGGTCCCGGTATACATGGCGAAAATAGGCGGGCGCCAGAATCGCCAGTCCCCTGCCGTGCGAAATATCGTAGTGGCCCGACAGAGGATGCTCCATCTGGTGCAGCGGGAACGAGCCGCCGCGACCAGCGCCAGCGATGCCGATCAACGCCAGCGTGCTGGCCCACAGAATTGCCGCCCGCGCCTCGTAATTGGTCGGATCGTCCAGTACCGTCCGGGAGAACCGGATGACGGTCCGCATCAATCCCTCCGTGATCTCGTCCTGCACATGCGCATTCCCTTCGCCCGTCAGATAGCCCTCATACAAATGGGTGAAAATGTCGGCACACCCGTCAGCCGTATAGGAAGCAGGTACCGTATAGGTCAGTTCCGGATCGAGAATGGCGACGACAGGAAACAGAGCCGGTCCGGAAATGCTCGCTTTTTCCTTCGTTTCCCAATTGGTCACCACTGCGATGGAGTTGGCTTCCGATCCGGTTGCCGCCAGCGTCGGAATCGTGATAACAGGCAGCGCCTCCCGGATCGGCAGCAGTTCCTTCCACAGTCCCGTCTGGCCGCCCGCCAAGTATTCATGGATGGGTCGGTTGGAAACGGCCACTGTGGCGATCGCCTTCGCCGCGTCCATCACGGAACCGCCGCCAAGCGCGATGACCGCGTTACATTTTGCTTCACGGGCGATGCGGCCTCCTTCATCAATCGTGGCAGCCCGCGGATTCGGCTCAATCCGGTCGAACACCAGCACCTCTAGGCCTGCCGTTTGTAACGAGCGTACGACGCGGTCGAGGACACCCGTTTTTTTCGTGGCAGTGCGGCCGGTCACCAGCAGCAGCTTGCGGCCGTATTGGGCCGCTTCCTCCCCCGCCTTCTCGACTTCTCCCGCGCCAAACAAAATCCGGGTCGGCATGTGCAACTGGAAATTCAACATTGAGATCCCCTCCTTTTTCTGCATGCATTTGTATTGGCATCCCCCCGTTAGGAAATTCTAATTCTGAGAATCACCGTATAGGGGGGCTCTTTGTGCGCTACCTGATCCATTGTCTGCTCGTCGTCGCTTTGATCATGCTGCCCGCTTGCGCCCGGCAGGCGGTTCCGAAAACGGGAGGTCCCGCCATCCAGGGAGTGATCGGACAAGGGCCGGTCAGCGAACTGGATCTGCCGGTTGTCGAACGGCTGCTGGCCGACCATATGAAACTGAGTGCCGACCGGGCGCGATCCCTGCAAATCCGCCAGACCGCCCATACCCGACGCGTCTCCTATGTATTGTACAGCATCCCGAACAATGACGGTCTGGCAGTTGTCACAAAACAGGGTGGAAACGTCCGCATCCTCGAGCGCATTCCGATCCCGCCGGGCGACCCGCAGGATCAACTGGTGACCTACAACACGATCATTGCGGGCAATCCATGGGATCCGGATAACGGCGTGCTGTTTGGTACGGTGCACAATCCCTATATCAAAAGCATCGAAGCGTACTTCCGCGACACGACCAAAATCAAGGCGGACGTCACCCAATCGCGCGGATTTATCATCATCCGGCCGGGGACCGACACCCGCTTCGTGCAGATCAACGCGATCGGCGACGGCGGACTGTGGTGGACGAAAGATACGCGTTGAATCCCGAACCGCTTGGTCGGGTTGGGAGTATGTCCGAGCTGTGCTCTTACTTGAACAGGTCTTGATAGGGCGTCAGGTCGATCCCTTTTTTCACTAGAAAATCCTTGATTCGCTTCTGATCTTTCTGCTCGCCGGCGAGAATGTAGCCGCGAATCACGTCGTCTTCTTCAATCTGGGTATGTCCTTGCCCTGCAGCGACTTCCCGGATTTTTTTGTCGATCATCTTTTTCGCCATCGGCCGTACAAAAAACGGGATGGGAGCGAGCAGCTCCTCCAACAGTTGCTTTGCTGTTTCGGTATATTCCATGGTTCACGCCCCTTGTTCCAACATGTGTGATCAATCATTCCCGATTCTACCATTGTCGCGCCGACGTTTCCAGTGGCGGGCGTGGGAGGCGGATTTTTCCTGTCAACCGATTTCCGGTTTCGGTAGACACTATGGGTACGATATCTTCAATCGACAAGGAGAGAACCGAGATGCGACCTGCAGTCCGGCGTGAACAGCGCAAGGGAATCAAATTTTTCCATTTTGATCTGGCGGATCCGAGCCATGAAAGCTTGTTGAAGCGGGCGCGCAAGCTGGATCCGATGGTTGCCATCGGCAAGATCACCCAGATTGACGAGTATTGAGGTGATAGACCATGCTGAAAGCTTTGCGTGTTCTCCTGTATATCGTGATAGTCTCGTTGCTGGCCGGAACTCCCGCTTTCGCGGAAAATCGGGGCGAGTCTGCCCCCCATTCGGATCCCATCGGGAAGTTCAAGCAAGCGGCCGCGGCAACCAAAGTCCCATGGTATTACATTGCGGCGATTTACCAATATGAATCCAGTCTGCAATGGAAGAAAAAAAAGGGATCCGGCGAAACGGTGATTGAAATGCCGGCCGGGTTGTGGTGCGGGTCGCTCAATCCCAACCAGCAGGACCGTTATGAGGGGACGATTCGCGTCTATGGAGGCATCGGCCGGGACGGCAACCAGGATGGAATCGCCGATCCGAAAAACGAACAGGATGTCCTGTACGCGTTGGGGATCTTGCTGGGTACCAACGGCACTTCGGAAGAAGATATCCGAATCGCGCTGTGGAATCATTATCACGAATCGTTGATCGTCGACCGGATCACCCATTTTGCCCGAATCTACAACCAGTTTGGGACAACCGAACTGCACGGCAACGCCTTTCCCATTCCCAAGCAGTACAACTACACCTACCGCAGCACGTGGGGGGACCGCAGGGGCTGGGGCGGCAGGCGGATACATGAAGGAACCGACATATTTGCCGACTACGGCACGCCCGTGGTTGCCACCACTTACGGGTTCGTCGAATTGAAAGGGTGGAACGATTACGGCGGCTGGCGCATTGGAATTCGCGATCTCAACAATGTGTACCACTACTATGCCCACCTGTCCAGCTTCAAAAAAGGGATCCAGATCGGCAGCATCGTCACCCCTGGCCAGGTGATCGGATATGTCGGCTCTTCCGGCTACGGCAAACCGGGAACATCCGGAAAATTCGCCCCCCACCTGCACTACGGAATGTATCGCGATACCGGGACGAGGGAATTTGCGTTTGACCCGACGCCGTATTTGCGCCGCTGGGAACTCCAGTCACAGAAAAAATAAAAACGTCAACAAAAGCCCGCTCATCCGATCGAGCGGGCTTTTGGCTACTCATCCCCGTAGGTGACGTCATGTGTAGGATGCATAAAGGGAGCCAGCAGGGGAACTTCGCCTGACAGCAAGTACTGGTTCTCTCTTCTCTCCGATCCTGGGTCGCGTTCATTGTCCGCCCACTGGTCGCCCGACAGGATCGCCGGATCGATCTCCCGGCTCCAGTGTTCCAGCGGCGTATCCCGCCAGGGTGCCTTTTTTTCCCGCAAAGGCGGGTTGATGTCGGCCATGGTTCCCACCTCCTCTTCCTAGTCTCCCCTCTACGGCACGCGCTCATGACAGAACACAATCCGGTACATGCTGGCAAAGCGGGTGAGGCGCTCCCGCCAATCGAGCCCTCCTTCTGTATCGATCAAAAAATCTGTCTTACGGTTTGTATCAGGCGCGTATCTATCTGTAGTAGACAGGATTGATCTTCCGGGAGGGATGCAAATTGGCAACCACGTTCGCCCGCACTGCCGGCTGGATTTTCCTGATTCTCGGCATACTCGGTTTTTTTGTCAGCCATTTGGCCGGATTGATTCAGTTTGATGCTGTTCACAATCTGCTCCATCTCATGCTGGGCGTATTGGCGCTGGCGGCCGCAGCCAACCAAAAAGCCCGCTTGTACGCCGTCGTTGCCGGTCCTTTGCTGCTGCTGCTCGGCATCGTCGGATTCTTCGTCTCCCCGCTCGGGGGAATACACCTGGAACCACTCGAAAACATGCTGCATTTTGCGCTCGGCGGCTGGGGAATGTGGGCCGGAGTATATCGGACAGCCGAATAGCTCATCCTACAGACTGCGGGGGATCTTCCGCAGTCTTTTTTTCCTTACTTTGAATCAGGAGGCGATACCATGAAATTGCGGGAACTCATGACAAGTGACGTTCAAACATGCAGTCCCCAAGACACGGTTGTACAGGCTGCTCAAATAATGCGCAATATCGACGTAGGGATTGTACCGGTGGTGGAAGGGGACAAGCTGGTGGGAGTGGTCACCGACCGCGACATCGTGCTGAATGTGGTGGCGAAAGGCCAGGATGTCAACACCGCCCGCGTCAAAAACTGCATGACCAGCTCTGTGGTGACCGGCACGCCGGATATGGACGCCCACCGGGCAGCCGATCTGATGGCTGAACACCAAATCCGCCGCTTGCCGGTGGTGGAAAACGGCCGTCTCGTCGGCATCGTGGCGATCGGCGACCTGGCAACCGTCTCGATTCACGAAAATGAGGCCGGTTACGCCCTCTCGGAGATTTCGGAACCAAGCCAACCGCAACATTAAACGATCGCGTGGGAAAGGACAGGGGGAGCCCTGTCCTTCCTTATTCCCCAACACCTGCCCCTTGGCAAAAAAACAGCCCTGAAGGTAGAATCAGGAAAGGAAATTCCACCGAAAGGGGGTGCCCGTTGATGTTGCAAAAAAATTGGCGAGCCTATGTCTGGTTCGCGCTGACACTGGCGTTCATGGCCTTGATCTTCCTGAAATCGGCAGAACCTTACGCGCAACAGGATCTGAAGCCAAAACTGGCCGCCTGGATCTCTGCATCCGCGTTGGAGCGATGGTTGCCGCACATCGAATTTTACTATGACCACGATTTGGTGACATGGAAACAGCCTTACGGCATGCTGGAATTTTTCATCCGCAAAGCGGCCCATGTCAGCGAATACGCGATCCTCACGTTTCTCTGGATTCGCACGCTTGCATACACGTCTCTCACCCGTTGCAAGATCCTGCTCGCGAGCGCGTGCATCGCCCTGCTGTATGCAGCTTCCGACGAATGGCACCAAACGTTCGTCCCTGGCCGCACAGGCCATCCGATCGACGTGGCGGTCGATTCGCTCGGCATAGCTCTGATTGTCCTCATCGGGAAAAGTGCATAAAAAGACCCGGCGTGGTTTGCCGGGTGAAAGTTCCTTTGGATTGGCAAGAACGGTAAAGGCGTCCGGGAGATGTCGGGCATCTCCTCCGCGCTGGAGATCGGGTGGAGTCACGTCCTCGATCAGGCGGTGGCGCTTTCCGCCACACTTTTTGTTTTTGCGCCCGGGTAACGGCGTAGCGACAACAGCACCGTGACCACCGCAACCCCTATTGTAAAGAGCGCCAGTGTGCGGACATTCGCCCATATCCAGCTGCTGTCCCCGTTCGAAATAACCGCTTTCAGGCCTGCAACCGTATACGTCATCGGCAGGTACGGATTGAGCGACTGGAAGAACTCGGGCGTCATCTCGAGCGGGAATGTGCCAGCCGAAGATGTCAGTTGCAACATCAGAATGACAATCGCCAAAAATCGGCCGGCTTCCCCAAAAACGGTGATCAGCCCCTGTATCAGAACGACAAACGTGACAGATATCAACATACACATCGCATAAAACATCGGCTGGTTGACCACCTGCAGTCCCAGTCCGGCCTGCAGGGAATAGCCGACGATCAACGCCTGCAACACGCCAATCGCTGCGTACACGGAAAATTTTCCAAACAGCCAAGCGGTAGCCCGTTTCGGCTGCACCGCCACCCGGCGGACGTCCAGAATGATAAACAACAGCAACGCGCCGACATAGAGCGCAAGGGAAATAAAGTAGGGAGAAAAGCCTGTACCGTAATTCGGTACTGGGTGCAGTTTGTTTTCCTCCAACTGCACCGGCTCGGCGATCATGTTCGCCTTGTCTTTGGAATCGGCGATTCCGTCATTCACCTGCTGTGAGCCTTCGGCCAATTTGGACGCCAACTCCTTGGATCCGTCCGCCAATTTGACCACACCGGACGCCAACCGGTCGACCCCGTTTTGCAGCGTTGTTCCACCCACAGCCAGCGAACCGCTTCCGGCTGCCAGGTTGGCAGCTCCAGCCGTCAGCTTGCCGGCTCCTTCATACAGCCGCTTGAAACCCTCGGCCACTTGCTGGGCCCCGTCTTTCGCCTGTCCTACCCCTGTCACATATTGCTCGACACCACTTGCCAATTGTTGGCTGCCAGCGGCCAACCGGGCGACGCCTGGAGCCGCCTGGTTCAACGCGGTGGCAATCTGCTCGCTTGCAGCCGCCGCTTTTGGCACAGTCTGCGATATCTCGCCCAGCTCTCGTGCCAGTTTTTGTCCTTCCGGATCCTGCAACAATTCCGGATGTTTAGCTACCAGCGCCTGCCATTGCGTCAGTGTGTCGCCAGCGACCGGCGCAAGTTGTTTCAGTCCTGTACTGGTTTGCTGCAAGTCCGGGGCAATTCTGGCGATTGCCTGGGAAATCGGTTGCAGCCCGGCGGCCAGCTGCCCGGCTCCCTGCGACAACTCCTTGCCTTTATCGTTCAACTTGGCAAGTCCTGCTGCCAGTCGCGCACTGCCGTCGCTCGCCTGTTTCAGGCCGGATTCCAGGCTCTGCAGTCCGCCGTACAGCTGTTGGGCACCATCGTTCAACTGGCGGGCACCTGAGGACAGTTTGCCGGCACCGTCATGCAATTGTACGGTTCCCTGTTTTACTGTAAGCAGTCCGTCCGACAGTTGATAGGCTCCGAATGCGGCATCTGCCAGGCCTTTTCCGGTGTCACCCAGCTTCTCAAACAGAACCTCCGCATATTTTTCCGTCAGTTGCCTCTGGATTTGCGCCCTCATTTCCTCCATCGCCCGCGCCCCCAGCTGGGAGGCCAGCAAATTGCGGCTTTCATTCGGCACAAAGAGGATTTCCGCCTGTTGCGGCTTTGTTTGCGACAGGCTCGCCGCTTTTTTCGAAAAATCGGCCGGAATCTGCACCATCATGTAATACCGCTGGTTTTCAAGCCCCTCCCGTGCTTTCTCGTAAGACGTAAACTCCCATTTCAGTTTGGGATCCGATTTCAGTTTATCAACCAATTCCTGGCCGATGTTGACCGGTTTTCCGTCCATTTCGGCGCCCTGGTCCTGGTTGACCACCGCTACCGGCAGATGGTCCAGCCGTTCGTACGGATCCCAAAACGCCCACAGATACAGGTAGCTGTACAAGAGCGGAACCAGCAGCAATGCAATGATCGAAATTATGGCTTTTGGATTGCGAAAAATGGCTCTCCACTCGTATTTGGCGACGCGCAAACCATCCATTGCAGATTCCCTCCTTTCCCGTTTGTTAAAAACACACCCTTATCTTATTTTAAACTGACTAGTCAGTACAAAAACGATAAACAGCTGCGCTTCTGCAATTTTCCTGATCGTAAGCTGTTATCTCTCCAAAGCTGCCCGATTCAAAGAAACATGACCGATCACGCGGGATCCCTGCAGCCCACAATCGAGTAAGAGAGCTACTGCCATAGCTTTTGGCTTTTTTTTATTCCACCTTGTCCTGAAGGCTCATCCGGGCTATAACAGCCTTCTCCAGATCCCGCCTCACGACGGAAACCCTTGCTTTTGGCTAACGGTAGGCGCTCGCGATCCCCCGTTCGAGACTTTCACCTTATAGATGACGCCCATGCTGTGCGTACCACAACGAAAAACCCCCGCTGACGCAGGGGTTCGAAGCTGCTTGCTTATTGGCGTTGATCGACCGGCACGAATTCCAGATCGACAGGACCGGTATATTCGGCGCGCGGACGAATGATCCGGTTGTTCGCGTACTGCTCTAGGAAATGAGCAGTCCAGCCGGACATCCGGCTCATCACAAAAATCGGGGTGAACAGTTCGACCGGAATACCCATCGCATCGTACAGGCAGCCGGAATACAGGTCGACGTTGTATTTGAGTTCCTTGCCTTTTCTCTCGAAATGTTTCAGCACGACATCCTCGGTGATCTCGGTCATTTCAAACCATTTGGTGTTGCCCGCTTTCGCCGTCAGTTCCTTGGCGTACCGTTTCAACACCAGGCCGCGCGGGTCGTAGTTGCGGTACACGCGGTGGCCGAACCCTGGGATTTTTTCGCCGCTGTCCAGGCGCGCCTGCACTTCCTTGGCCGTGTTCTCGACGGAACCGATCTCCATCAGCATGCGCATCACATCTTCGTTCGCTCCCCCGTGCAGCGGCCCTTTCAACGCGCCGATGGCGGAGGTGACGCCCGAATACAAGTCGGACAATGTGGCGACCGTCACGCGGCCGGCGAATGTGGAAGCGTTTAACTCGTGGTCGGCATGGAGAATCAGCGCTACATCAAACGCTTCGACCGCCAACTGGTCAGGTTCTTGTCCATTCAGCATGTAGAGGAAATTGGCCGCATGATTCAGATCGCTGCGCGGCGGCACGTACTCGAGCCCTTTTTTAAAGCGGCCGAAGGCAGCCGTGATCGAAGCGGACAGAGCGATCAGTTTGGCAGCTTGCTTGAGATGGGTTTCCCGATCCATCGATTTGTCCGCGTCCACGGCGCCGAGATAGCTGACAGCCGTCCGCAGGACTTCCATGCCGGTGGCACCGGCCGGGTGTTGCGCCAGCGTCCGTACCAGTTCCAACACGTCAGCCGGAATGTCGCGATATTTTTGCAGTTCGGCCTCCAGCTGGTCAAGTTCGGTCCGGTTGGGCAGCTTGCCGTGCCACAAAAGATACACCACTTCTTCGAATGAGGCTTTTCCGACCAGCTCGTTGATATCGTATCCGCGATACACCAAGCGGCCTTTTTCACCGTCGACAAAACAGATTTCGGACGTACCCGCCACTACATCTTCCAGTCCAGCTTTCACTTGAGTTGTCATTTTGTCTTCCACCCCCTGATGAAATATCAGCGACCATGCTGAATTTCTATGTACGCGTGCAGATTCTGCTAGAATATAATACCATATTTTCTCCATCCACAAATAGGGTGCAAAAAAAGCACGGTTGCTATGCGCCTTGCAATAACCAGGAATGCAGCGCGAAATGCGATCCGATCGAACATCCGGCACCAATCAGAATGCCGGCCAATACGTCGGATGGATAATGAAAGCCGAGATACACCCTCGAAACTCCCACCAGCGCCGCCAATCCGTAAAACCATACCGCCAGCGCGGGGAACGCGAGCGCAAAAGCGGTCACGATGGAAAAGATCGAAGTGGTGTGACCGGATGGAAAAGAATGATCTTTTAGCGGCTTGCCCAGCAGCTTGATCTCCGCTATCACCAGATACGGGCGGAAGCGTTTGACCGTTTTTTTGATGCATTGCACGATCAGAAAACTTCCCGCCAACCCGACAGCCGCCACGGACGCCGCTTGTTTGGTCCGTCCGTCCGACACAAGCAAAAGCAACAACACGATTCCGACACTGAAGACGGCCCCGCCGAAAACAGTGATTACCCGCATCAACGCGTTCAATGTCCTGAATGCACGAAACCGCAGCAGGGAAGTGAGAAGTTTCCGATCTCCTTCCAGAATCAGGGTGCGAACCCGCAGCATGTCCATTTCTCCTCCCTCAATGTGTTTATTATGCATTAGATTTGGGTAAAAGAAAATAGAACATGCCCTCTTTTGCTTATGGAAAAAATTTTCGGCACAAAACGACAGACCGGAGAAACTGTGTATAACTTTATCCCCTTTTTTCACACCCGGCCCCGATACGCCGGGAGAGTTTTTCCACACCTTTTCCACAACCTGTTCACACATTATCAACAGCACCTTGTGGATAATTAGAACACTTGTTCTGATCATAGGGGAATGATACGATAGTCTCACACACGAAAAAATTCCAAAATTTCGCCCTGAGGTGATCGAGATGCGTTTGCTCAGCGACGAAGTATTGTTGGAAGCATACAAACATGCGGTGGAACTGAAACTGGACGAGCAGTTTATCGAACTGCTGCGAAAAGAAATTCAAGTGCGGGGTCTGCGAAAAGAAAACTCGAATCGCATTCGGCTTGAATTGCAGCCGATCAGCCAACTCGATTCAACCGGCATTTTGTTCGAGCAGCACGAAAGCGATCGCCAGGCCGGCCGCGTGCGACAGGCTCGCTTTAACGTGCACCACGCCTGCAGCCTCCGCCAGTTGCCGCGCTTTGCCATGCAGGCTGACAACCGGTTCTCCGTTCGGTCCGCGCATCGTTTCAATATCGTGAAATGTCAGTCCGCCGGAAATGCCGGTGCCAAACGCTTTGGCGACAGCTTCCTTGATTGCAAACCGCCCTGCGAGAACTTCCAATTTTCTCTGTTTTGACGCTCCTTGGACAAGCTGCAGTTCGTTTGCTGTATAGACCCGTTGCAAAAATGCGGGGTTTTCCGCAAGTCGTTCAATCCGTCCGATTTCCACCATGTCGACACCGATCAACAATCCGCCTGCACCTCCAGATTTCGGCAGCGCCTTGCATCATGCGGCCTTCACTGTTGTGGTATAGTAATTTCTAGCATACCGTTGGAGGCACGATTATGAAAGGCTTACCGCAAGTTTTCATCAGCCGGATGAGCAAGTTGCTGGGAGACGAAGCCGCCCTTTTTTTCAATAGTTACACAGAGCCGAAAACAACGGGGCTGCGCGTCAACACGCTGAAAATCCCGGTTGCGGAGTTCCTCGCGATCTCCCCTTTCCGGCTGGAACAGGTTGCGTGGGCCCCCCAGGGTTTTTACTATCAGGACGGGGAATCTCCCGGCAAACATGTGTTTCATACGGCCGGCTTGTACTATATCCAGGAACCGAGCGCCATGTCAATCGCGCCCGCGCTGGCTCCCCAACCGGGTGAACGGGTGCTCGATTTGTGCGCCGCGCCCGGCGGCAAAGCCACCCATCTGGCCGCCTATATGGAGGGGCGGGGAATCCTGGTGGCCAATGAGTTCACCGCCAGCCGCGCCAAGATCCTGGCGGAAAACATCGAGCGGCTGGGAGTCCGTAACGCCGTCGTGTTGAATGAAACGCCCGCCCGGCTGGCCGCCGCTTTTCCCGGTTGGTTTGACCGGATTCTGGTCGACGCCCCCTGCTCCGGCGAAGGCATGTTCCGCAAAGATCAGGCCGCATGTGAAGAATGGTCGCCGGAGAGCGCCGCCCATTGCGCGGTTCGGCAGCTCGACATCCTGGAAGAAGCGGCAAAAATGCTGCGTCCCGGCGGCAAACTGGTCTATTCCACCTGCACCTTTGCACCGGAAGAAAACGAAGCCGTATTGGATGGCTTTCTGGCCCGGCATCCGGAATTCGTCATCCGTCCGTTCCCGAACGCCGCCCTGTTTTCGCCGGCCCGCCCGGAATGGGGACAAGGCCGCAGCGAGCTGCAGCATGCCGTCCGGTTGTGGCCCCACCGGCTGCGCGGGGAAGGCCATTTTGCCGCTCTGCTGGAGAAAACGGACGGCCCGGAACCGCGATGGAAGCCATTTCAGGCAAAAGCTCCCGCCGAGGCCGTCGCGCTTTTTCAATCATTTGTGCGGGACAATCTGTCGACCGCTTGGCCTGCGGAGCACTATTTGCTGCAAGGCGGGCATCTGTATCGGCTCCCCGATCCCCTGCCGGATCTGAAAGGGCTGAAATGGGTCAGGCCGGGGCTGCATCTGGGCGAACTGAAGAAAAATCGGTTTGAACCGTCCCATACCCTGGCAATGACGCTGCAGCAAGCGGATGTTGTCCGCTCCGTATCCTTTCACCCTGACGATCCAAACATTCACCGTTACCTGCGCGGCGAAACATTGCTGATGGAACGGGAACCGGGATGGACGCTCGTATGTGTGCTGCGGTTTCCGCTGGGCTGGGGCAAAGTCGTGCAGGGCACGCTGAAAAATCATTATCCGAAAGGCTTGCGGATCCCGTAATCTCGCCTTGAATATTGCCACAGGAGCAGGAATTGGTCGGGCAAACACGAATAGGATAAACTTGGTAGCTATCTTTTGCGAAGGGGGATTCGTCATGAACTATCGAAAATTGGGCAAAAGCGGCTTGCGGGTGTCCGAAATCTCGCTGGGGAGTTGGCTTACATACGGCAGTTCTGTCGAAAAAGAAACGGCGATCCGGTGTATTGACAAAGCATACGAGCTGGGAATCAACTTTTTTGACACGGCCAACGTGTATGCCCGCGGCGAATCGGAGAAAGTAGTCGGCGAAGCGCTCCGCAAATACCCGCGCGAGTCGTACGTGCTGGCGACCAAAGTGTTTTTTCCGATGGGCGACGGCCCAAACGACCGGGGACTGTCCCGCAAACATATCATCGAACAGTGCAATGCTTCGTTAAAGCGACTGGGCGTTGATTATATCGATCTGTACCAATGCCACCGGTTTGACCCGGAAACGCCGCTCGATGAGACATTACAGGCCTTGGACGACCTGGTCACACAAGGCAAAGTGCTGTATGTCGGCGTGTCCGAGTGGACGGCCGTACAAATCAATGATGCCCTGCACCTGGCCGACAAAAACGGGTATGACCGGATCATCTCCAACCAGCCTGTGTATAACATGTTCAACCGGTATATCGAGGAATCGGTATTGCCGTTGTGTGAACGGGAAGGGGTCGGCCAGATCGTATTTTCTCCGCTGGCGCAAGGATTGCTGACCGGGAAATACAAGCCGGGCCAACCGGTTCCGCAAGGCTCGCGGGCCGCCAACCCGGAACAAAAAATGTTTATCGAGCGCTATTTGACCGAGAATAACCTGCAAAAAGCAGCCCAACTGGAAAAAATCGCGGCGGAAGCCGGCATGCCGCTGGCAAACCTGGCGCTCGCCTGGATCCTCCGCCAGCCGGGTGTCTCCTCGGCGATCATCGGCGCGTCCCGGCCGGCACAAATCGAACAGAACGTGAAAGCGTCCGGCGTGAAACTGACGCCCGATCTGCTGCAGGCGATCGACGAGGTACTGGAATCGTAGGCGGTTAGCCGCTGAACCAGTAACCGCGGGGGGCTGCAGGCTGGCAACCCGAGCGGCTTCAAGCAGCACCAACAACGAAGGCAGGCCGTAAGCCGGTCTGCCTTTTCACGCCAGCACATCCCGTTTCGTGAACACCGCAAATCCCAGCGCCAGCGCAGCGGCTCCCCAGGCGAGCAATACCGCCAGCGAGAACGGCAGCGACATCCCCTCAATCGGTGGAACGATGCCTGACAGATACCCGGTGATTCGCAGATTGACCATGAACAGATATTTCGCTCCCGTCCATGAGCTGGCCAGATCGAGCAACAGATTGCCGCCGATCAGCGCGGCCAGCATCAGCCCCATCGCAGCTGCTGTCTGCCGTACAATGACCGACACGGTGAAGGTGATGGTGGCCACCGCCATGCAGACGACCCAGCCCAGGCCATACGAACGCAAAATATATTGCCATTGCGGGATGGTGTGAGCGCCCGATGTATCCAGCGTCCCGCCCACGATGGAAAACCCTGTGGCAACCGGCATCGTCCAGCCCATCCACCCGAAGAACAATCCCCCGACGACCGTTGCCGACAGAAAGGCCGCCATCACGGTCAGTGACACGAACAAGATGAGCGCCGCATATTTGGCGGCCAGAATCTTCCAGCGTGGGACAGGCCTGGTCAACAGCAGCTTGATTGTCCCGTCTCCCCACTCCGAGGACACCAGATCGGCCGCCAGCGTCACCACAAGCAAAGGCAGCAACAGCGACACGCTGGCATCCATGAACGTTCTGACAAAAGTGGCCGTTCCCGGTGCGGCAGGATTGATGTCGTGCGCCAGGTAATAGCGAGCCTGCTCGATACGCAGCTGATACAATTGCTTGCGGTCTTCCGACAGAAAAGCGTTGCGCATGCGGCTTTCGTAATCGGCAATCTGCTGCTGGACAACCGGCTTCCATTCGAGCGTTCCAACCCGCTGCAACATCCGTTGCTGCGTCCATTGCTGGGCGTAGGCCAACAGGGTGACCAGCCCGACCAGGATCAGGACCACAACGAGGAACCGTTTTCGCTTGAGCAGTTTAATCGTCTCGTTTTCCACCAATCCGACGAACTTACGCAATTCTGTCCCTCCCCGTCATTTCCACAAACAGATCCTCCAGTGATGGAGACACCTGCTGAATGGCATACACGTGGATTCCTTTCGCAACCAGCAACCCGTTCAACTCGGGGATTCGTTCCGGGGCAATCTGGCAGCGGATCGCGTCCGCTTCGATTTTTGCCTGTTGGACATACGGCTGTGCCGCGATCATCTCAAACGCCTCTTGCAACGGGCTTACTCTCCAGCGAGTATCGCCGTTTTCCCGCTGCACCAGATCTTTCACCGGACCGGTGTACAAACATTTCCCCTGGTGCAAAATCGCAACGCGGTCGCACATCATTTCAATTTCGCTCAGCAGGTGGCTGGAAATAAACACACTGACCCCCTCCTGTTCCGCCAGCCGCCTGACAAACTCCCGCAGCTCCCGAATGCCGATCGGGTCCAACCCGTTGGTCGGCTCGTCCAGAATCAGCAGCTTCGGTTCCGCCAGCAGCGCTTGCGCAATTCCGAGGCGCTGCCGCATCCCCAACGAATAGGTTTTCACTTTATCGTCAATCCTGTTTTCGAGTCCAACCAACCGGACCACCTGCTCGATCCGTTGTTCCGTCACGCCGTCCAGCATCCGTGCAAACTGTTCCAGATTTTCGCGGCCGGTCAGGAACTTGTACAGTTCCGGATTCTCGACAATGCAGCCGACGTATCGCATCGCTTCCACAAATTGCCGCTGCAGGTCATGTCCGCAGATCCGAATTGTCCCGGCCGTCGGCTTCATAAGACCGACCAGCATGCGGATCGTTGTGGTCTTGCCGGCGCCGTTCGGTCCCAGAAATCCGAACACCTCCCCCTGGTACACGTCGAACGAGATATTGTGTATCAACTTTTTGCGGCCGATCGTTTTTTGCAGTCCGCGCACCGATAAGATCACGTCTGTCTCTGCCATCATTAGGCCTCCCGACCATTTCTTGTTATAATCATAACGAAGGAGGTTTAAACGTGCAAAGCGGAAAAACCATCTGGTATACAATTGCAACCACGTCGATCGTCAGTCTCTCGCTCCTCAGCGCCGGAGCGATTCTCGCATTTCGCGATTCGCAGGCCAGCCCGCCGCCGCAAGCCGCGGCGGACAAGCACCCGGCCAGCCAGGCAAAACCGAACGCAGGTTCCGGCAGTGATACACCCGCTGCCTCCGACGCTGTTCCTGCCGCTTCGCCGACGCGGGTCAACGGCAACTACCGGGTTGTCGCTTTGGGAGATTCACTGACCCGCGGCACCGGAGACGAGACCGGTCAGGGGTATGTGGGATACCTGACAACGGAACTCCAGAAGCTGACAACAAACAAAGTGCTGACCACCAATTTGGGCGTCAACGGGATGAAGGCGCCCGAGCTGTTGCAATACATCCAATCGCCCGATGTGCGAAAGGAAATCCAGGCTGCCCACCTGATCACCCTGTCGATCGGCGGCAATGACCTGGTGCGGGGTGCCGGACCGGTTACCGCGCCGGATCCGCAGCTGGCCAAACAGACGAGAGAGCAGTATCTGCAAGCACTTGACCGGATTTTAAAAGAGATTCGGTCACTTAACGGGAAGGCACCCGTCTTGTTCGTCGGACTGTACAATCCGTTCCCGCTGACCGGCCAGTCCCAGCAAACGGCCCTCCAGATCCTGGACGAATGGAACCTGCAAACCTCGCAGGTGCTTGCAAAGTACCCGTACGCTGTGCTGGTTCCGACGCAAGACCTGTTCGCATGGAACAGTTCCAAACTGCTGAGCGTCGACCAGTTCCACCCGAACGCGCAAGGCTACCAGGCGATCGCCCAGCGCATGCTGCAAGACGTCATATAGAAAAAACCTTCTTCGCCTGGCGAAGAAGGTTTTCTTGCAGGGCCGGCTCGTTCACACGCGGCCCGCTCCATATATGCTGATCAAGCATTGTCCGAGAACAATTTGGGAATTTCTCCAGCCTCCGGGAACCGGTTCAACTGCTTTTTCGAAAAAATCAGTTTGTCCCCCACCGTCACTTCAAACACGCCACCCGATGAAGGAATCAGGCTCAACTCCGCGATTCTCTTCGCGTGCTGCCCGAGCAATTCTTCCGTCACACTGACGGCTTTCGGCAGGAAGTTTCACATCGTGCAATATTCGATCCTCACCTTGACAGTTTGCTCCATGGGAAACGCCTCCTTGTGCTTATACTTGCCACCATATTGTACCCGGAATCGCGCTTGCATACCGTAAGCTATCTCACTATTTGCCGCTGCTCACATAAAATACGACCCGCTCTCCCGGCGGATACGGCGTATTCGGTGCTTGCGCCTGCTTAAACACCGTGCCGGGCGGCTGGTCGGAGCGTTCCAGGTAATAAGCGTAGCGCATCCCGAGGGAAAGCAGCAATTTTTCCGCTTCCTGCTGCTGCAATCCGACCAGTTGGGGCACTAGCCGCGGCCGTTGCTCCAGCCGGGAAATCGGTTCCGCCGGCGAAATCGTGATCGTCGAGGCGGCTTGCGTGGTTTCGGCCATCGCCACATGCACCGGCCGATTGTCCGCCACCGGGGTCCGCTGCGCGGGAGTTGCCTTGTCCGGGTTGGCGAAGACCAGGAAAAATGTGGCAATCCCCGCCAGCACAGCAGCGATCGAAGCGATAAAATACGGTACCAGACGGAAGCGGATCCTGCCCGACCAAATTGGCCAACCGCTTTCCCGCCGCTTGTACGAGAACCGCTCGTTCGCAAACGCCTCGCCGGTTTCCTGCCGCCCCTCCCATACGCGCGTAGTTTCGTTGATCTGTTGCAAATAGGTTGGGCAAAGCGGACAGACATCTTTTGTCAGAATCATTTTCAAGTCGTAGGCCACGTCTGCCGCGTTCGTATAGGACGGCTGACGGTTGTCAGTCAAGCGGTCCAGCAGCTCTCCGATTTTGGCCTGAACGTCCGGATTCTCGGCAAGCGATGTCGCCGCAAACAGTTGCCGCAGCACGTTTCCAAGCGCTACCAGATCTACCTGCACCTCGATCGTTGTGGATTCCTCCAGAGCGGGCGGGCAAACGAAATCCACCTTCGCATGGCGGTCATAAATCCAAATCATGTCACACGACAGCTGTCCATGCAGCACCTGCTGCTGATGCGCATGCGCGATCGCCCCGGCGATCTGCAGCGCGATCGCAACCGCTTCTTCCAGGGAAAATCTGCGCCCCTGTCCGATCGCCTGCTGCAGCGTCAGGCATTCGCGGTATTCGGACACCAGCCGGCAGCCGTCCGCTTCCCATTCCACATCATAGATGCTGATGATATGCTGGTGAGAAAGGCCGGCAAGAGATCGCACACGCGTGCGGATTAACTCGATCGCGGAGGGGGCGCGACGGGACAAGACGGTGACCCGAACATTGCGGGGGAAGCAAACGTCAACCGCCCGATACAACTGCCATCCCTCCGCCGTCTCCAGACGTTGTTCCAACCGGTAACGGTCCGAAAACAATCGCTGTCGCAACGCTTGTCCCTCCTCTCTCCAATCGTCAATACTCCAACAAATGCAGGCATGAAACAGCCAATCACCCGCTCACTGTCAGGTTCGCCTTGTTATATTTCGTTCGAATTCGATAAAATCCTGCAATGGATTCTGTGAAATTTCCGTTGAAAACCCGTTTCCCTTTTCGGTATCATTCTCGTTGAAGGAGCTGGTAGCATGCAAACGCGAAACACGGTCATCTTGCTGATTTCGCTGCTGATCGCAATCGCAGGCGCCGCTATGTACGCGTTCGCCAAACGGGCGGGTGAACCCATTCCGTACTATGTCATGGGGATGCTCGCATACGGTTTGGTTTTTGTCGGATACACGGCGATCGACTCAGCCGCCCGTAACTACAAAAAGCGGTATAGAGGAAAATAAGGCATGCGCACATTCGTGACCGAGCCGGTGGTGCTGGCGATGTTTGGCGAATTGCTGCAGCCGCTGCAGCCAGTGCGTTATTTGTTGCCGTATTCGACCGTGCAGGAGCTACCGCTGCTGGTGAATGAGAACCTGTCGGCCGACGCAGCGGAACAGGCGACGATCCGGGCGAATATCGAACGGTTGATCCGATTTTTTGAAAATCCGTTTGTTCGCAAACAGGCCGAGTCGTGCCTGACCGCTCCATGGGCCGTCAGCAAACCGATTCTCTACAATCAACAAGTCACTTTTCAGGTCGTCAACGCGGTCGACACGGCCGCTTACGGAGAAACGTTCGATCCGATCGAAACGGAGTTGATCGTGCTCGCAGTGAAGGAAAACGTTCCGCTGCTGACGGAAGAGCCGTCCTTGCAAGCACGTATCGTCGATGCCGAGATTCCCGTTCAGGTGTTTGACGTGTCAGATTTCGAGTTTGCCCTGGAAGAAGAGCTGCCCGGCCATTCCCGGGAAACAGAACCGGCAACGCGGCGCAACCGCACTTTCGCCAATGCGCTGCCGGCGATCATATTCGGCGGTTTTCTGTTGATTCTCCTAACCGCTTTGATCATGACATTTTTCCTGTAAAAAATCAACCTGCGATCACGAGCCGGCATTCGGTTTCAGATGGTCGGTGCGCCGCACTTTCAACTTCGCAGAGTAAGCGGTGGTACTGTTCGACCAGGCGACCAACCCTGTCCTGCACACCAGGCAGCGGACCGAACCGCTGCTTTTGCCGGAGAACCGGTGCACCGTCAAATAGTATTCGGAACCGCATTTGTGGCAAGTGATGTCTCGCATGCTATCCCTCCTCCCCCACTATTTATGCGGAAGACAAGGTTCGCTATGCTTGCGGCCAAGTCTCATTGAATATATATACAAAAAATACGCCCGGGTGCTGTCTCCGGGCGTTTGCTATGCAACTGTCAGAAACCGTTGTACGTGGTCACTTCGCTTACGGGGAACCGCATTTTGCGCGGAGCGGTTTCTTCCAGTAAGTATCAGGCTGCTGCCATTTGCAGCATTATTTGAGACCAGTGGTCGCGATCCCTTTGATGAACCATTTCTGGAAGATCAGGAAAACGATGATCATCGGGATCGTCATGAACATCGTGCCGGCCATGTCCACATTCCAGTAAGCGACATACTGCCAGTGGAACGAGTTTAAGCCGACCGGCAGCGTGTACATGTCGTCGGACGACGCAAGCAGGCTGGGCCACATGAACGAGTTCCAGTTGCCGAGGAACATGAAAATGGTCTGCGCGGCCAGCGCCGGTTTGGCCAGCGGCAGCGCAATCCGCCAGAAAATCCCCCAACGGCTGAGCCCGTCGATCGTGGCCGCCTCTTCCAGTTCCCGCGGCAGCGACAGGAAAAACTGCCGCATTAGGAAAATCCCAAACGAGGAAGTCAGAAACGGAATCGTGAATCCCCAGTAGGTGTTGATCCAGCCCCAGTTAGCCAGCATGATATAGACCGGAATCATCACGACCTGGCCCGGCACCATCATCACGGCCAGCACCACATAAAACAGCAGCGTGCGGCCGGGAAACCGGATCCGCGCCAGCGCATAACCGGCCAACGTGTTAAACAGCAAATTGCCAAGCGTCACCGCCACCGCGATCAGCACCGAATTGAGAAACCAGCGGAAAAACGGAAACTGCGTGACAATATACTTGTAATTTTCTATCGTCAAATGGCTGAACGGCACCCACAGTTTATCGATTTCAGGCGTCGTTTTCAGGGAGGTGTAGAGGGACCACAAAAACGGAATCAGCGTCAGCACCGCATAGCCGATCACCACCGCGTAAAACAGCAATCTTGACATTCTCCGCCACATACTCACACCTCCTCACGCCGTTTCTTCCTTGAAAAATTTCTTCTGGATCAATGTGAGCGCCAGAATGATCAGGAACAGCACAAACGCCATCGCGGACGCATACCCCATGTTGAAATCTTTAAACGCCGCGCGGTATAGATAAAACACGACCGTCAGGGTGGCGTCCTGCGGGCCGCCTTCCCCCTTGGAAATCACGTACATCTGGTCAAACACCTGGAACGTGCCGATGATCGACATGATCAACACGAAAAATGTGGTGGGCCTGAGCATCGGCCAGGTGATAAACCGCAGCTTTTGCCAGGGGGTTGCTCCATCGACTTCCGCCGCTTCGTACAGTTCGTTCGGAATGTCCTGCAAACCGGCCAGATAGATCACCATAAACTGGCCGACCGTGGTCCAGATCGCCATCATCATCGTCGCCGGCAGCGCAAAATGGATGCTGTTGAACCAATCGACCGTCGGGATTCCCAGTTTGGACAGAAGCAGATTGACGATCCCGTCGTTTTTGAACAGGTACAGAAACATCACCGAAACCGCAACGGTCGACGTGACGGTCGGCAGGAAGTAGACCACGCGAAAAAACGTTTTGCCCTTGATCTTCGAATCCACGATCAAGGCGAGCAGCAGCGCGATACAAATCTGAACCGGCACCACGCCAAGCGAATAAAAGCTGGTGTTTGCCACCGCTTTCAAAAAACGGGGGTCATGAAACAGCTTCACGTAATTCTCCAATCCGACCCACGTTGCCTGATCGGGAGCCAGGAACGAAAATTCGTGAAAGCTGATGTAAAACGCGTAAAAAATCGGGCCGATCAGAAACACCGTCAGCGAAACAGCAACCGGCAGCACAAACAGGTATCCGGTCAGCAAATCTCCGCGCGTCCGCACCGGCTTCCCCTCCTTTTGCAAATCATGGGAAAAGATGCCCGCTGTTTCAGAAACGAGCATCTTTTTCCCATACCAGGTTCGATTATTGACCCATTTTGGCCTGCGCTTCTTCCAGGGCCGCTTTCGCGTCCGGCTTCGCGCCAAGCAGTACCGCTTCCGCCGCCTTGTTGCCGGCATCGACCAGTTTTACGCCAATCGTTCCGTACTGGAACGGAGTCGCATAGGAGACCGCCTTGACAAACGGCGCCCGTTCCGGGTACTTGGTCGCGAAATCCTTGCCCAGTTCCTTGTTGGTGGGAATCGCCAGACCTTTTTCCACCACAAACTTCTGTCCTTCCTTGCCGGTCAGAAAGACCATCAATTCAAACGCTTCCTGTTTGTGCTTGGAGTTTTTGGACAGTGCGTACGCCACGGTAAAGATCATATTCGACGGTTTTCCACCCTCTTTCACCGGCAGTTCGGTGATGCCGTACTTGAGGTTCGGCGATTTTTTCGCCAGGTGCGGGATCAGCCAGGGACCCTCCACCACCATCGCCGCTTTGCCATCGGCAAACGCGTCACCGGACCAGTCCTTGCCAAGCGTCTTCGGATAGGCAGCGATTTTGTCCTTTTTCATCATTTCGCCATAGATAAAGTCAATCGCCGTGGCGTTTTCCGGTTTGCTGAACGTCGCTTTTTCCCCGTCATACACCGATCCGCCCGCCTGCATCAGGAACGGCTGGTAACGCGGCAGCTCGGCCGACATCGAGAAGCCAACAACGCCGTCTTTGGTCAGTTTTTTCGCCGCCTCCCTCAGTTCCGTCCAGTTGGTCGGCGGTTTGACGCCGGCTTTGTCCAGCATGTCCTTGTTGTAGAAGAGCGCCAGCGTGCTGTAATCCTTCGGCAGCCCGTACGTTTTGCCCTTCCACTGGAACGCCTTGACCGCAGCGTCCTCATAGTCGCCGAGGTTCACATTGTTTTTCTTGACATACTCGTCGATCGGTTCGATCACGCCTTTGTCCATGAATTCAGGGGCCGCGTAGGCATCCAGATAGAAAATATCCGGTTCCGTTTTCGATGCGATCATCGGCTGCAGTTTCTGCAGGTAGTCGCCGACCACCGGTTCAAACTTGACATCGATGTTCGGATGGTTCTTTTTGAATTCCGCGATCTGGGCGTCCAGAATCGCTTGCTCTTCCGGACTGGAGGCCCAGCCGCCGACTCGCAGGGTGATTTTTTCCCCTTCCTTGGCCGGTTGTGAAGCCTGCTCCTTGTTGGCTCCGCTACATCCGGCGAGTCCCATCATGACAAGGGTTGCCGCCAGAATCCCAGACAACATTTTCGCCTTCTTGTGCATCCTTTTTTGCCCCCTTTGGATTTTTACCCGGCTATCACTTGCAGGCCGGTTGAATTGTGAATCACTTTGAAGGTCGTGTGCGCATCGTTGTATTTTTGCATCAACAGGTCGAGCGACCCGTTGCCCACACGCAGATTGCGGACTGTCAAACGGTTGATCCCCCGCGGCAAGGAAGGGAACAAACGAACGACGCCGTTCGGCACATCCGGCTGCAAGCCGAGCATCGCCCGCACAAACAAAAGCGGGGTTCCGGCCGCCCACGCCTGCGGCGAACAGGCCACCGGATAGGGAACCGGGTAGCCTTCTTCTTTCGAATAACCGCAAAAGAGCTCCGGCAACCGGTCGTACTCGAAATGTTTCGCCGCTTCGATCAATCCTTCCATGACTCGATTGGCATGCTCCTCAAATCCATATCGCTTGAGTCCCATCACACAGAGGGAATTGTCATGCGGCCAGACTGAACCGTCGTGATAGCTCATCGGGTTGTACCCGGTTGAGCGGCTGCTCATGGTGCGAATCCCCCAGCCGGAGAACATGTCGGGCGCCAGCAGGCGATCCGCCACTTGTTTCGCTTGTTCTTCGGTCAGCAGACCGGACCAGAGGCAATGTCCCGGATTGGATGTGACCGATTCGACCTGCTTTTTTTCATGATCGAGCGCGATCGCCACAAACTGTTCGTCCTGCATCCAGAAATCGCGGGCAAAATTCTGCTTCAGCCGGGCGGCGGATTCCCGCAAATCATGCGCTTTCCCGGTTTGCCCAAGACGGTCGAACACGGTTGCCAGACGGATTTTTGCGTCATACACGTAGCCCTGCACTTCCGCCAGGGCGATCGGCGCCCGGGCCAGCGAGCCGTCTTTGTGGACGACCGAATCGCCCGAGTCTTTCCACCCCTGATTGGCAATCCCTTTGCTTGATTCCTGGAAATATTCGACATATCCATCCCCGTCGCGATCCCCATAGGTATCCACCCATTCCAGGGCCCGTTCGAGATTGGGCAGCAGCTCGCGAAGCAACTCCTCATCGCCCGTCCAGTCATAGTACTCGGCTGCCAACACGAGGAACAAGGGAGTCGCATCGATCGTTCCATAATAAGGGGTGAACGGAATGATTCCGGAATTCGCCAGTTCGCCATATCGAATCTCGTGCATGATTTTGCCTGGCTGTTCGTCCCGCCAGGGGTCGAGCTTGCTCCCCTGATACGCCGCCATCGTTCGCAAGGTCCCTTTCGCCACATCAGGGTTGATCGCCATCAACTGCAGTGCGGCAATCAGGGAATCGCGGCCGAACGGCACCGCAAAAATCGGCAGCCCGGCAACCGGAAACCGTCCGTACCCGACATCGGTGAGCAGTACGCGGATGTCTTTCTTGGCGCGGGCCACCAGCGCGTTAAACGCTTCGTTGTCTGTTTCCACAACCGTGCATTCCCGCTCCCATTCCGCATAGGACGCCTGCAGGCGGCGGATCGCTTCCGCACTGTCCCTGATTTCCGGCGCCTGTCCGTCGATTACCGGAACGATCGAAATAGCAATCTGCGCCATGCCGAACGGAGCGAGTGACAGCGAGTACACGGCCGTTTTTTCCGAAATCGTTTTCGGTTTCGGTTCGAATGCAACGATCGTCGCCCGTTTCACCCGGTCACTCCCGGTATAGGACAGACGAATCTGGCAGGAACTCGTTTCAACAGGATGAAGCGTTCCTTTTTGCCCGTTCTGATACCCCCGCACTTCAAACATATCCCTGTAATCGGCATCGACGCGGACGGCGACCTGCAATTCCACCGGATAGGCATTGTGGTTGCGGAAGGATACGCTTTCATACAGCACGCCTCCTTCAATAAACCGCTTCCTTTCCATCGCGATCGATTCGCGCCAGACTTTGATATCGCCGTTTTCCATCTTCTCTTTGTTCGTCAAGCGGATCGTGCCGATATAATTTTCCGCGGCATGCGACGACAGCAAAATCATGTCCAGATTTTCTACCGAAACCTCGTACCGGCTGAGAAACCGGGTGTCTTTCGTAAATAGCCCGAACCCCCGTTCCTCGCCCGGCCGAATATCGCCGACCGGATCGGTCAGCAAAAACAGATCGTCTTCCTTGATCACTCGATAGTTCATGACAGCCTCCCTGGTTGCATTTGGTCGTGCGATAAGTCGTTGGTTCGTTACGTCATACGATGGCCGCGCGATACCGAAAACGTTTTCGATTGTAACCGGGCAACCCCTTGCTTGCACCTGCGGCAAGCGGAAGCATGAGCGTGAGCCTTGGCGCCACCAGCCACCCGAAGCCGTGCCTGCGGCCCACAGTGGAGCCCGTTCTTTTCTAAGCCGCCCGTTCACTGGGCAAACGGTTGAGCGGTTTCCCGCACGATTAGCTCCGGCGGCAGCACGATCCCTTTGCCGGTCTCCCCATCTTCAAGCATGCGAAGCAGGGTATCCACCGCCGACTTGCCCATCTCGTAGCGCATTTGTCGGACGGTTGTCAGCGCCGGCTGCATGAGAGAAGCGAGGTCGATATCATCGAATCCTACGATCGACAGATCGCCAGGCACGCATCCCCCGTTTGCCTGGATGTATTTCATTCCGCCCAGCGCCATCAGGTCGGAAGCAAAAAACACGGCACTGATGTGCGGATGTTGCTGTTTCAGATGTTGCACACCGTTGGCCCCGTCCACCAGTTCGAAATTCCCGTAATACACATACTCCTCGCGAAACGGAACCCCGGCCGCCGCCAGTGCTTGCGTATAGCCGGCGAGCCGCTGCTGGGAGACGGCCGCCTGCTGATGGCCGTTGACAAACCCGATATGGCGATGCCCGAGACGCAGCAAATATTCAGTCGCCATTCGGGCGCCGGCCACGTTATCGGTGGTCACATACGAACATGTGCTGGAAGTGAGCGGAACATCGACCAGCACACTGGGGATGGGCGCTTCCACCACTTCGTGCGTATACGGATCATCCAGCCGGATCCCCATCATGATCACACCATCGACACGCCGCTGCCGGACAAACTCCAGATAGGTGGTTTTCCTCTGCGCGGTCGGAGATGTGGAAAACAGCACCACATCATAGCCAAGTTCCTGAGCCCTGTCGTTAATCCCGCACAGAACGTCAAACATGAAATGATGGCCGGTCCGGGATTTTGTCAGATCGGACACCACCAGACCGACCGTCCGCGTGCGGTTCATCACCAGGCCGCGCGCTACCGCGTTCGGCTGGTAGCCCATTTTTTCGACGACCTTCAGCACCTTCTGCCGCGTTTTCGGATTGACGTCCGCATATTGGTTGAGGACCCGCGACACCGTCGTAATCGAAACCCCCGCCGCCTTTGCCACATCGCGAATTGTCGGGCCCACTTTGCAACACCGCCTGAAAACGTTTTCGACAATCTGTTGCTTTCATCATACAACCAGGGCATCAGTCTTGGCAATAGGTATTTTTCGACAGTCACCGTATGAAAAAGAGCGCAAGACCGCGGCCGGTCAGCGCTCTTCGCTTGCATCAGGTTCTCCTCTTGCAAGCATGGCTTGCTTACTCGCTTTTGCGAGAATCCGCCTGTTTTTAATGCCCAGGAATCATCCATGTAAACACATGTGCTTGCAGCCAGGAGATGATCCCGATCAGGAACACGAAAATCAGGCTGTGCTTGATCGTGAACCGGAGGATATTGCCCTCCTGGCCCACCATGTTGGTGGCACCCGCGCCGACTGCGATCGACTGCGGCGAGATCATCTTGGCCGCACAACCGCCGGTGGAGTTGGACGCGACCGCGAGGATTGGATCGATCCCCACTTCCTTCGCTGCCACCGTTTGCAATTTTCCGAACAACGCGTTGGTCGAGGTGTCCGATCCGGTCAAAAACACGCCGATGTAACCGATGATCGGAGCGAAGAACGCAAACGCCGCACCGGTCTTTGACAATGCCAGTCCCATCGTCGTGCCCATGCCGGACCGTTGGCTCAACTCGGCGTATGCCAGGAAGCAGGCGATCGCGACAAGCGGCAGCGCCAGCTGCTTCAACGTTTTGACGAAGGTGGCGATGTAACGCTTGGGCGACATGCCCAAAACCAGACCGCCAAGGATGGTGGCGACCAGAATCGCCGTGCCGGAAGCGGTGATCCAGTTCAGCGAATAAACTGCGTCCTGCGCTTTGCCGCCAACCAATACCGCTTTATGCACGACCGGCATGTTAAACTTGATTTCCCAGAACTGGCTCGCCCCTTTTTTCACATCAAACAGATCCTTAAACCACTGGCGGCTCCAGAGCAGAATCACCAGAGAAGTAATGATGTAAGGAGACCAGGCCCGCAGTATCTCACTTCCCGAATAGCGCTGGCCACCGGTGTCGGTCGCTTGTGTTGGAGAAGTCGCGGACAACTCCAATTCCGCTGGCCGGGGATATCCTTTGTTGCCTGGAACGGTCGCTTGCATTCCTTCAAATGTCCATCTGTCCTTCGGTTTCCACACCAGCAGCAACAATATCAGCGCCGCGATCGCGGTCATCGAGGCAATCAGGTCGGTCGACTGATACCCGAGGTAGTTGGAACTGATGAACTGGGCGGCAGCAAATGACACGCCGGACACCACCAACGCCGGCATCACGCCTTTCGCCGCTTTCCAGCCGCCCATGATCATCACCACCCAGAACGGGATGATCAGCGTCAAAATCGGCAACTGCCGGCCCGCCATCGCGCCGATCAAATCGGGACTCAGCCCCGAGACGCTGCCGGCCGTGGTGATCGGAATGCCGATCGAACCGAACGCAACCGGTATCGAGTTGGCCACCAGCGCCAATCCGGCGGCGTACAACGGCGGAAATCCAAGACCGATGAGCATCGCCGCGGCTATCGCAACAGGCGTACCGAAGCCGGCCGCCCCTTCAATGAAGGCGCTGAATGCGAACGCAATCAACAACGCCTGTATTCGCTGATCGTCCGACACTTTCGAAATCGAATACTTGATAATCTCAAATTGTCCCGCTTCCACCGTCAGGTTGTACAGGAACACACCGGTCAAGACGACATACCCGATCGGGGCCAACCCTTTGAACGCCCCCAGCAGATCAGTCGTCAAAGCGATACCGGTCGGCATCCCATACACAAAAATCGCGATCAAAGTCGCCAGCAGGATGGTGAGAAGTGCAGCCAGATACCCTTTCATTTTCTTGATGGCAAGCGCCCAACCGAGAAAGAAAATCGGCAATGCGGCCACAAATGCTGACAGCCACAGATTGTTCAGCGGATTGGTAACTTGCGTCCACGTTGTCATTCGCTGACCTCCTTGTCAACAGGTGATATGATGATATGATCATCCCAGATCAAATATATCATGAATGAAAACGCTTGCAAATCCCTCTTTTTATATTTTTTTGATAATTTCCGCTGCAAACGCCACTCGGACGATCCTTTCCGTGGCATCTGCCAGCAGATCTCGCGCTTGTTCCATTGCTTCCTGCAGGGACATCGGCCGGTTGACGATCGAAAATACGCTTTGCACCCCGTGTTGATAGAGAACTTCCACGCCACGCCCGATCGAACCGGCGATCAGGATCACCGGAACGCCCGCCTTCTGTGCCACTTTCGCAACTCCAAACGGTGTCTTGCCCCGTTCCGTCTGAAAATCAATCTGCCCCTCCCCCGACAAAACGAGATCGGCTCCCTGCACATGCTCCGCCAGGCGGGTCGCCTCCACCACAATTTCCACCCCGCGCTTCAGCGTTGCCCCAAGAAAAGCGACCATCGCCGCCCCCAGTCCGCCGGCAGCCCCCGCCCCGGGCAGATCGCTGACCGATGTGCCCAGATCCCGTTCGATCATCTTCGCATAGTGGGCAAGATTGCGGTCCAGCTCAACCACCATGTCGGGCGTCGCCCCTTTTTGCGGGCCGAACACGTGGCTTGCCCCGTTTGGTCCCGTCAGTGGGTTGTCGACATCGCACGCGACCGTGAACTCGCAATCTTTCAGCCGCGGGTCGACGCCCGACATATCAATTCGCTGCAACTGGCCCAGACTGCCTCCGCCAAACGGCAGTTCCCGCCCTTCCTTGTCGAAAAACTTGACGCCCAGCGCCTGTGCCATGCCGGTGCCTCCGTCATTGGTGGCACTGCCGCCAATGCCCAGAATGAACTTACGGCACCCTTGATCGAGAGCGGCACGGATCAATTCACCCGTGCCATAGGTGGTGGTGACCAACGGATTGCGGCGGTCAGCCGGGATCCGATACAGCCCGGACGCTTCCGCCATCTCGATGACAGCCGTTTTCCCGTCGCCGAGGATCCCATATTGGGCGTTCACCGGCTCACCGAGCGGGTTGGTCACCTGCCGCGTCATAAACCGTCCACCCGTTGCATCGACCAAACTTTGCACCGTTCCTTCCCCGCCGTCCGCCATCGGCACTTTCACGATCTCCGCCTCCGGCAGCACGCGGCGGATGCCGGCTTCCATCGCGTCACACGCTTCTTTGGCCGTCAGGCTGCCTTTGTAGGAATCGGGCGCCAACACGATTTTCATATCCATCCCCCCGGTCATTGAACTCCCTTCGCTTCCTGCAACAACCGCTGTTTCAGGTTCCACAGATTTTCCGACAAGTCCACATGGTAGGCATGCGGGTTGATCGGCCGCTTGACTTCCCGCGGCATCGCTTCAAGCTGTTTGATCGCCCGCTGCCTGATCTGGTGTACATCCGGCAGTTCGTACACAATCTCGCCATTGATCAGAACCGGGACGAGCAGTTCTTCAACCGTATAGTTCCGAATCGTTTTTCGCTTGTAGGTGTGAATCGGATGAAACAGAGTCAACGGCCGGGACGGGTCCAACTGTTCATCCGCCAGCATGATCAGGTCGGCGGTCGCCTTGCCGTTTTCCAGGTACAGCCGGACCGCCTTTTTGTAGCCCGGATTGGTGATTTTCTCCGGATTTTCAGACACTTTAATCTTCGGGATCATCACCCCGTTTTCCTCTTCCGCCACCAGCTTGTACACGCCGCCCAATGCGGGACAATCGTTGCCGGTGATCAGGGCGGTGCCGAAACACCATGTATCAATCCGAGCGCCCTGCAAAATCAGGTCCCGCACCACATACTCATCCAGATCGCCGGACGCGAGAATCTTCACCTCCGGGTACCCCGCCTCATCCAGCATTCGGCGCGCTTCTTTCGACAACCAGGCGAGATCGCCCGAATCCAGCCGGATGCCGCGCAGTTGATAGCCTTTTTCCCGCAATTCGCGAGCCACCTGGATCGCGTTTGGAATGCCGCTTTTCAGCGTGTCGTACGTGTCGACCAACAGCGTGGTGCGATCCGGATAGGTAGCGGCATAGGCGCGAAACGCTTCCAACTCACTGGGAAAGCTCAAAATCCAACTGTGCGACTGGGTGCCCACCACCGGAATGCCAAAATTTTGCCCCGCATACACGTTGCTGGTGCCGACGCAGCCGCCGATATAGGCAGCACGCGCGCCAAACGTGGCGGCGTCCGCATTTTGCGCCCGCCGCAGCCCGAATTCGACCGACTCGTCCGAGTGGTCGTACAGCTCGCCGCGGGTCGCTTGCACCATACGAGCCGCTTTTGTAGCGATCAACGTCTGATGGTTGATGAACGACAAACAGGCCGATTCCACCAACTGCAGCTCAAAAATCCGCCCCTCAAACCGCAAGAGCGGAATATGCGGAAACACAACGGTTCCTTCCTCCACCGCATACACCGTTCCGGTAAACCGGAAACGGCGCAACTCGTCGAGAAACGATTCATCAAACAGTTCGAGCGAGCGAAGATACTCGATATCCTCCTCCTCGAACTTAAGACCGGTCAAAAACACCACAACTTCTTCCAGGCCGGCCGCTACGGCAAATCCGTTATCACAAGGATTTTTCCGGTAGAACAGATCGAACACAGCCCGCTGATTCAGCTTGCCCGATTTATAATAGCCGTACATCATGGTCAACTGGTAAAGATCGGTTAACAGGGCGGAATATTTTTTCCGGTAGACCGGTTTTTGCCGCACCTCTTGCAGCCTCTCCGCCGCCCGCGACAGGGTCATATGCGTCACCTTTCTGCTCACTTTTTGTTTCCCATTTTACCTCAATTCGCCCAAGCTGTCTTTCCCTTTTCTCCTGCTTCCCGCAATAACAAAATCGTCTCCTGCATAGGGACATTTAGCGTCATCCAAAGAAATGACCGCTTTTTAGACACCAGGTATAGACAAACCAGACACCAACACCGAACAGGAAGGAGAAAAACAGGTTGAATCCGGAACGTAAAGCGATCACAATGACAGTCAGCATGAGGCCGGTCGGGATCAGCCCCCAGGCCACTCCCTGCAAAAAATCGGCGATCTCCGCCCGGCTTCTCTCATCGGCCGCCAACCAGACCGCCGAGAGCAGGCTGATCACCGGCAGTGCCGCCACCCAGCCGGCGAGCGCCGGATTTTTTTTGGCAAGCCAATTGACCGCCAGGATGATCAAAGCCGAAACGATGACTTTCAAAGCAGCCAATGTTTAGGTCTCCTCCCTCAGATGTTGCAGAAGCAACGCAAATCCGGAGTGCACCTTTTCCCTTTCGGCTGCTGGCATTGCAGCCAAAACACCGCTCAGCTTCCGAACGTCAAGACCTGTCTGTTCCTGTAGAATCTTTCTTCCAAATTCTGTGACCCGCAGTTCTACCACTCTTTCATCCTCTTTTCTCCGTGTCCGTACGAGCAATTGTTTATCCGCCAAACGGCGCACGATTTCGGATGCGGTATTATGAGCGCATCCCAGATGAACGGCTACGTCCTGCACCGTCACTCCCCCCCTGATAGCCGTAAGCTGCAACGCCCGGACCGCTTGGTGTGACAGGTTGATGCTGAAAGAGGGGTGACAATGATAGTAAATTTCGGAAAAATAGGCGGACAATTCTTCTGCCAACCGCAAGAAATCGCTCATGCCCACACCCCCAATACTTCTTTAAGAACGATTATATCTACATGAACGATATAAATCAAACGAAAATGAACAGCAAATTCGCCGCCCTGCGCTTAAACGGCGTACCGATATTTTACGCATCTTCCCACATTTTTTTCAGCCGGAATCCGACGCTCCTGAGCACCAGCACCGCCAGAATCTGCATCGAGCCGATCAGCAGCAGATAGGCGGGGATCCATTCCTTCGGCAGATAGCGATAGGTCGAGATAAAACTGGCGATGCTCAGCACGCGTCCCGCGTTGAGCACGATTTCCCGTTCCACGATATATTCCCGTTCGTAACGTTCGTGCGCTTCATCGATTACGTGAAAGGCCCGGGCGGCGAACGGTACGGCAAACAAAGGAGTGAAAATCGCGGTGATCATCCCGTACAACATGATCGTTTTGTAATTCTGCTCGAACAGGAACAGGGCGATCGCGCCGCTCGACAGGAAGGATCCGATCAGCATCGATTCGTTGTACCACCGCCAGCGCAGCCATTTGCCGACCGCAAAAAACGACAGGCTGGAAAGCAGCGCATTGACCGCCGTATACTTCCCCAGCCCCCACTCGCTGCCCGTCGTGATCATCACCATGATCGCCGCAAAGAAGACGAACACGCCTTCCCGCACGCCCTGAAAAAAATTGCCCATCAGCACCCGGTTCCAATTCGGATGCTGCCGCCGAAACACCGGCATCGGCAATTCTGTCTCTTCCACCGGATCCAACCAATGACTGACCACCAACGCCGCCGCGAAAAAACCGAGCGAGAGGGAAAACACCAGCGTGTACCCGACCCCTTGCAACGACGTAATCAGAAACCCAGAAATCAACGGCGCCGCCATCGTCGCAACCGATCCGAACATCCCGGTCCAACTGCTGAATTCCCCCCGCGCCCGGCTTTCAGTCAGGCGCAAGGACAGCAGGTTGTATCCATACCAGTAAAATCCGGTCCCCGCTCCAAGCAGCAATCCCATCCAATAGGGATTGGCCCGGTGCCCCGCCCACAGCACCAGTCCATAAAACAGCGCGTGCAGAAAAATTCCGACACGCAGATAGGTCTCCCGGTGAACCCTGTACAACCGGCTCGCCACAAAAAACACGAGCGGCATCATCGAATATTGCAACCCGTTGTACACGGCGAGCGCCAGCAAGCTTTTCGTCTGCTTCCACAAAAACACATTGACAAACGCGGAAGACAACGCGGAGGCCATCGTAAACAACACGCCGATCCAAAGCAGCATCCGCATCGATTTTGACCAGTCCCGATAGGCCAACACCGATTCCCTCCTTCCTAGTTGGTATTCCCCATTATGCAAAATCGGCATACGGTCGGGGACCTGTTTTCGGGCTGAAAAACGGACCCCTGATCACTGGATCGGTATACGGATGACCTCTTCTGCATACATATCACCATGGTTACACAAACACAAAAATAATGCTATTTAATTTTTATTTTATTTATTTAAAGGGGACCCAATTATGCTAAGAAGCTTATTGGTCATCAGCACGTTTGCCAGTTTATTTGGTTGGACAGGAAAAGTTCTTGAATATCTGATGCTTGTACTGAACCTATATATGATGACAGTTCTCGTGTACAGTTTTTACAATCGCAAGATTAGCACCAAACTTGCGTATAAACCAAAAGTTTCCATTTTGATACCGGCACATAATGAACAAAATGTGATTGCGGAGACCGTATATTCAATATTAGATCAAACCTATCAAAACATTGAGATTATCGTCATTGATGATGCCTCTTCAGTTGTGTCCGGTATTCAGACTCGGGTTCGTATGTATAATCGAAACCAAAACATCTGGACAATGTTACAGGACAGTGAATTCGCCATCCATTGCAGCATTTTTCAATCAGGACGAGATTCCATGCTTGGATGTTGCGGTCTTGGAGGAAATGGCCAATTTGTCAAACGTGACGCTTTAGAATCGGTTGGAGGCTGGAAAACAGGCAGATTAGCCGAGTGTATTTGTCAACCCAAAATTCCGCCATTCGCTCATTTAATTTTCCCCCACCTGTGAAACAGAGAACTTACAGATGGCGGTAATTCCCCTTCGGATTTTTTTCTTGAGATTAGGCCAACTGTTGCTTCGACAGCCACTCCTTCGTTTCTTTCATCCGGTATGAATTGCCGTTCATGTTGACGATGTACGATTGATGCGTCAACCGGTCAATCATGGCGGCGGTCATGACCGGATCCTGAAAGATTTCGCCCCAGCGCTCAAACGACAGGTTGGTCGTAATGATCG